>CBDVCL010000147.1:0-6164 GCA_965372475.1 uncultured bacterium
GGTTGCCGAGGTGGCCCATCGCCTCGCCACGGTAGTGGTCGGGATTAAAGATGAGAATACTTGGAGGGGTCTTAGCCACAGATCCCTTCTTTCACCACCCAGCCTTCGCGCGAGGCTACGGCGGGCCAGGCAGAGGCACAAAGGTCACGGAGAAACGGCATTGCCCTGGTAGCACATCGAGAAACCTAGTCGCTCGTCTCCGCAAGGGAATCAGGATTCCAGGCGCGGGATAGGGTTTCCCGTATTGTTATCACGTAATTGAAAGACCAGCCGCGGCGGGGCTTCTTGCCGCCCTTGAGAGCGAGGCTGGTCAAGTTACCTGCGCCACTCCAGTGGGTGCTCAGGACGCCGAGTATCTTGGCTTCGTCCCTGGCGCGCGCCGCCTTCGTGAAGAGGCGCGCCGCCACCGTGGGGCTACCCACGGTGGTCAGAATACGGAAACCTTTCGCCGGGAAGATGTCGAGCGAGGGATACTCGTCAAGCACCTCGTAGTGCCAGTCACACAGGATGATGTCCTTGTCCACCAGGTCGATAGCGGGAGCAGTGCCGTTACCGGACCCCTCCCAGTCGCCGTAGCCCGTCTCCTCGCCGTCGAGCAGGCGGTCGCCCCAGATCATCACCGTCTGCCCCCTGCTTTCAAGGTGGGCGGTCATCTCGTTGACGGCACGCGCGAAGAGCTTCGCGGGGTCCTTGCCCTTGCAGCGCGGGCATTTATCGCTGGCGATGATGAAGACCTCGTCCACGCCGATGTGAAAGAGCTCGCACTGGAAGGCGTCTATCAGTTCGTCCATCAGGTCAAAGACGATGGCGTTCACCTCGGGGTGCAGGGGGCACCAGGAACGGCAGTAGAAACTCTTGGAGTTGATATCGGTCTCGGGTGTCTTGCCGTCGGGTATCTCTTCAAACTCGGGATACGCCACGAGCAAGGGGTGCGTCTTCTTCTTCCAGGACTGGTGGCCTAAGCAGTTTAGCATCGGCGCGACGCGTATGCCTTCCTCGCGGCAGAGCTCAACGAAGTCCCTGATCTGTTCCTTGTTGAGGGATTTCTCCTCGCGCACTTCGGGGTGCGACTCGAATAGATAGTGATAGTCAAGCTGGAAGACGATGAGGTTGCACTTCAAGGGCACGAGAAACTCGTGCACGAGGCGCTTCAGCCCCGGCAGGTCGTCAGGGCCGTAGACGATGAAGTGCACGCCGCGCCAGGGATACTTGGGCCAGTCAGCGATGCGCACGGCCTTCTTGCCCAGGGAGCGTAGCGTCTGATGGGCGCGTATCTTTCCCAGCTCATCCGCGGCGACGATCACTGCCCCCTTGGGGCCCGTCTCCAGGAGATACCCTTCGGCAGGAAGCCCGCCCTTAGGGAGCTTATCCTTAAACGCCTCCCAGAGCGCTCCCCCCTCGGCGGCAGGCATTTCCTGCACAGGCTTTTTCTTGCCCTTGCCCTCTAATTCCACCACGATACGCGGCTTAGGAACCACGCTCGCGCCGCGGTCGGCGGGGAGGTCGGGGCCTGCCTTCACTTTGAAGGTCTTCTTCGGCAGTTTGCCGTTCAATACAGTCTCGCTGACCTTGACCGTCTTGTCAGACTTGAATCCCTCCTCGTACCAGAACGACTGCGCGCCCTTCATCACCCAGGCGCCCTCACGTTGCTCGTATTCAATGTCGGAACCCGCCTTGAGCTTGCCTTTCCTGGCGGTCAAGCGCGTCTTCGTCACCACGCCCCGCACGGTGTCCAGCTCCAGCCTGATCTGCTCGATCTGCTTCTTGTTCCAGGAGTTGGGGCGCTCCCACTCGAAGACCGATATCCCCCCCTCGCTCGAGACCAGCTTCGCCCTCTCCCTGGCGAGGGGGCCGAGCGGCCAGAACTCCCCCCAGCCGACGCGGTTCAGGTCCGTGATCTTGCTTATATGGTAGCCGTAGTCCCTGAAGTAGTTCTTGCCGTCAAAGATGAGCTCGTAACTCGCCCAGCGATTTCCCGAGTCCTGATTGACGACGTTTACACGTTTCTTGCCGGGGGACTTGAAGAAGAAGGTGAAGGTCTCCTTCTCATGATACGGTTCTTTCCCCTTCGGCTTGACCTTGTTTACTGCCTCGCCGGTCAACCTGAGGCTCTTGATCTTCGCCCAGTTAGCGTCGAAGGAGGCGAACGGGTCGTCCTTCTTCTTGGCGGGGAGGGAGGGAATCACCAGCAGCAGCGCGAGCGAAAGGGCGGCTACTCTCTTCATAGTCGTCTCCTCATGGAATGCCTAGGAACTAGGACCTAGGAGCTAGAGACTGGGGGTTGGTAATTATCGCAAGAGTAATTGTACTACAACTTGGCGGCAAAAACAGGTTTATCTTTGCCGTCAATGCTGGTATGCTTTGCTTCCTCCAGCCAAATGGTCCGCAGATTACGCTGATTCGAGCTCCCGCCTTCGCCGGGGCTACGGCGGGCAAGCCGCTCGCCGCTGATTACGCGGATGCGATCTGCAGGAGGACTAGCTGACATCGAAAGGAGATTAATATGTGCGCAAAGAAGCAACTGGTGAAGGGAAAGGCGCTTGCCAATATCCCCTGGGAGAACAGGCCGCAGGGCTGGAAAGAGCCCGTCTGGCGTTACAGCAGGAACCCCGTGATACCGCGCGACGCGATCCCCTGCTCAAATAGTATCTTCAACAGCGCCGCGGTGCCCTACAAGGGCAAGTTCGCGGGCGTGTTTCGCTGTGACAACAAGGCGCGCAGGATGCTGCTGCACACGGGCCGCTCCGAGGACGGTTATAACTGGGAGATCGAGCCCAAGCCGCTGCAATTCAAGACCGTGCCCAAGGGGTTGGAGGAATTCGGCTACGGCTACGACCCGCGCGTGATCTGGATCGAGGACCGCTACTACGTGAGCTGGTGCAACTGGCACCACGGGCCGACGATCGGCCTCGCCTGGACGAAGGACTTCAAGAGCTACCACCAGCTGGAGAACGCCTACCTCCCCTTCAACCGCAACGGCGTCTTGTTCCCGCGCAAGATCGGCAAGAACTACGCGATGCTCTCGCGCCCCAGCGATAATGGCCACACCCCCTTCGGCGAGATCTTCTACAGCGAAAGCCCCGATATGACCTACTGGGGCAAGCACCGCTGGGTGATGCGGCCCCATAACGGCTGGGAGAGCACGAAGATCGGTCCCGGGCCGAACCCGATAGAGACGACGGAAGGCTGGCTGATCATCTACCACGGCGTGCTCACCTCGTGCAACGGCTTCGTCTATTCGATGGGCGTGGCGCTGCTCGACCTGGACGAGCCCTGGAAGGTAATCGGCCGCGGCAACTCCTACCTGACCAGCCCGCAGACGCTCTACGAGTGCGTGGGCGACGTGCCGAACGTGTTTTTCCCGTGCGCGGCGCTGGTGGATCCGCCCACGAATCGTCTAGCCATCTATTATGGTGCTGCTGATACAGTAACAGGTTTGATTTTCGCCTACGCGGATGAGCTGGTGGATTTTGCCAAGAAAGGCAAATAGGAGGAGCATAGTGAACAGCACTATGCTCCTTCAATAGCCGTAGGGGCGGTTCGCGAACCGCCCGTACACGACCTTTTGAAAATAAACGGGCCCGCAGCCCGGTTCTTATTTTTTGTCGTAGTATTGACAATTCGCGGCTTTGCGGTAGGCTTAAACTAGAGGTTGTTCGCCTTGAAGAGGAATAGATGGGGGTACTATGGGGGCGAAGAAGACAACAAACGACCGCACAAAGGACCGCATCAGCATGTGCGTACCCTTCGGTTTCTATCCCGACCAGGCTGACTCCCGCTCATCCCTGATAAAAGTTAACCGCCCCTCTTCTTTCCTGGTGGCCTTGTGTGAGAACGGCATGCGCATCTCCGGCAACATGATACTGGAGGAGGACGTGCCGCTGATCGCGCGTTTTGATTTCAGAGACGAAAAACACAGCATCAGCTGCCGCTTCCGCGTCAAGTGGATAATCAAGAACAGCTACAAGGCCTACGGCAACTACTCCTACGGCCTGCAGTTCATGAACGTCTCGCCTGATGACCGCGCCTTCCTGCATTCTATCTATGAGCGGGAGATGGAGAATACGGAGCAGAAGGTGGTATTGAAAAACTAATACTAGGTACTGAGTATTGGGTATTGAGTATTGGGTAACGACAAGCTTAGTCTGAGAATTGCTGTTGCTCTCCCCTTTTCTCCTCTCCTCGACCTTGCCTGTTGATTTGTCCTGAGAAAACCCTTAGAATCATTCCCAGAAAGGGACCGCGATGAATAGGATTATCACGATCACGTTCCTGTTGGCGGCGGTGCTAGTCACAACGTGCCCAGGGGCGGAGGCGCTGCGCGGCAGGATAGAGCTGGATGGCAAGTGGCTGGCGGCGACGACGCGAAGCGGTTCCTTGACGCCCCCCGCCAAAGGCTGGGAAGAGGTGGCGGTGCCAGGCACCGTGCGCGGCGAAGCGAAGGGGGGCAGTGAATATCGCTGGTACCGCAGGCAGGTAGAGATCCCCGCCGCCTGGCAGGGCAAGCGCGTATTCCTGCGCCTCAACGGGGCGCGCTACGACGCGCACGTCTTCGTGGACGGCAGATTCATCGAAAACCGGCTCGAGGGCTGGACGCCATACGAAGTGGAGTTGACGAAGTTCGTCAAACCAGGCGGCACCCACCGCCTGGAAGTGCGCTGCCAGGACTGGGGCGCTACCTTCTACAAGGGCTTTACGCTGCCGAAGCAGGTTGACGGCGAACTGCGCCACGCGCCCAAGGGCAATATCATCGCCCCCATTGGCGGGCACTTTGCCTTCTATGGTATCTGGGACACGGCGCGGCTCGAGGCACGTCCCCCTTCCTACCTGCACGACGTAGCGATAGAAAGCTCGGTACGGGAGAAGACGTTAGGCGTGCGCGGCAGGCTAGCCCCGCTGCGTGGCAAGATGACGGTAACGGGCTACGTCTACGACGGCAACAAGTCCGTGTTGACTCTCCCTGCCGCCACCGTATCCGCTGACGGCAGTTGGCAGCTCACCGCGCCCTTCCCCACGGCGCGCTACTGGTCGCCGGAGGACCCCCACCTCTACCGCCTGCGCCTCGTCTTAAGAACAGCAGACGGCGAAGTAATCGACGACCGGCTGGAGCGTTTCGGCTTCCGCGAGATCTGGGCGAAGGGCCCCGACATCTACTTCAACGGCGTGAAGCGCCACCTGCTGGCAACGAGCACCTGGCCCAAGGCGTCGGCACAGCCGCGCGCGGAGATACGGCGCACGCTGGAGCGCATCAAACAGGGCAACAACATCGCCTTCCGCATGCACACCCAGCCCTGGCGCGAGACCTGGCTGGAGGAGGCGGACGAGGTGGGTATTCTGATGATAGAGGAAGGGGCGCTGTGGTGCGATTTCGGCGGTGGCTACGGCTACGACAAGCCGCTCTTCTGGGAGAATGTGCACGAGCACCTGGCGGGGATGGTGCGGCGCGACCGCAACCACGCTTCGCTCGTAATGTGGAGCATCGAGAACGAGATACTGCACTGCGGCTGCGGCAAGTTCGGCGGTGACTGCGAGGCCCGCCTGGTGGAGGCGGGAGAGATGGTGAAGCGCCTCGACCCCACGCACCTGATCACCTACGAGGCGGATCTTGACCCGGGAGGAATAGCGGACGTGATAGGCCTGCATTATCCGCACGAGGCGCCGCAGTTCTTCGATTATCCGAACACCTGTGACTGGCTGGAGCGGGGCACGACGCTTGGCACCGAAGGGGCGCTGGCGGGGAGCTGGAACGCCCGCTTCAAGCACCGCAAGGACAAGCCCTTATATATAGGAGAATACCTCTGGATATTCATGCAGGATTACTCCACGCCCACCATCTTCTATGGCGACGAGGCATATATCGACCGCGAAAAGTACCACGCCCTTGCCAAGGGAGACGCCTGGTACGACCAGACGCTAGCCTACCGCCGCGCGGGGGTGGCAGGGCTCTGCCCCTGGGCGATCTTCCAAAACCAGACCGAGATACACGACCACCTCTGGGGAGTGCAGAAGACCTTCTATGAACCCGTTGCCGCCTTCATACGCGAGCGCGACACGCGCTTCCATGCGGGGGACAGCGTGACGCGCAGGGCGGACGTCTTCAACGACAGCGTGAAGACGCTTGACCTCAGCCTGGCCTGGCAGTTAGCGGGTACTTCCCTGGCGGG
>CBDVCL010000148.1:0-6146 GCA_965372475.1 uncultured bacterium
CGGGACACCGCGGATTTTCTGGTGCGGCCCCAGCCGCGGGGCCCCCTGCTCTGGGCGAAGTTCCTGGAGTGCTACTGGTCCAGTTCCTGGATGGTGATAATCAGCGGGCTCCCCATCCTTTTCGCCTACGGGCGTGTCTTTGGCGCCCCCGCCTCGTATTACCCCTTGTCGATGCTGGCGCTGGCGGTCTTTCTTTTCGTGCCTGCCGCCGCGGGGGTGGCGATCACCGCCTTTTTGAGCTTTGTTCTGCCGGCGAAACGAACCAGGGACGTTCTCGTCCTGCTGGGCGCCTTCGCTCTTACCGGCGCTGTCGTGCTCCTGCGCATGATCCGTCCGGAGAGGCTGATGCAGCCGGCGGAGTCGTTGACCGCCCTTATCTATCTCGACCGCCTCAGGGCGGGGGAGTGGACCTTCCTTCCCTCTCACTGGGCGTCCTGCTACATGCAGGCGGCGCTTCAGGGCAACGCCGAAGAGGGAACTCTATACCTCACCCTGCTGGGGCTCGCGGCCGTGACCTGCGTGGCCCTGGTGATGTTTCTTCTGCATCGCGTCTTCTTACCCGGGTGGCGTCATGCGCAGGAACGCCCCTCGTCGCCGCGGCAGGGGCGCGGCGGCGCCAGGCCTGAAAGGTCGATTGTGCTGCGCCTGCCTTTCCTGCCCGAGACCAGCCGCTGGCTCCTCTGGCGGGACCTGGCCGTCTTTCGCCGCGACACTTCGCAGTGGTCGCACCTGTTGGTACTGCTGGGGCTGAACATTATCTACGTCACCAATCTCTACTACCTGCCGCGGGACATCTATGGCAAGTACCTCTCCTATATCTTTTTTTTCAACATCGCTTTCTCCGGGTTCATTGTCACCGCCGTGGCAGTGCGCTTCGTCTTCCCGGCGGTGAGCCTGGAGGGCCGCGCCTTCTATCTCCTGCGTACCTCGCCCCTGTCGATGGGGCGCTACCTCCTGGAGAAATACTGGACGCTGTCCTTGCCCTTGGCGGTCTTGGCCGCGGCGCTTTCGATCTTCTCGGCGCGTATCGTGGAGGTAGACGCCTTCATGTTCGGCCTTTCCATCTTCGGCACGGTGGTTATCAGCCTGACGGTATCAGCGCTCGGCCTGGCCTGCGGCGTCTTTTTTCCTGATTTCGGCTACGTCAATCCCGCGCGTATCGCCAATTCCGTCGGCGGCTTGCTATACATGATAGGTAGCCTGGCCTATATCTCCTTGACGCTGTCCCTCTTGGCCTGGCCGGCCTCTTACCATTATCGGCGCGGCCTCTACTTCGCTCTCAAGCACTATGATATTCGTCCGGCTCTCTATGGCGGCATGGCGGTGCTGGCGCTGAGCTTGCTTCTTATCGTGATATCCCTGCTGCTGGCGAGCCGCAGGCTGGAGAGGATGGAGGTGTAGATGGGGTAACCGTTATGTAGGGGCTCGTTGCTAGTCGCTCGTTGCTAGCATATGATAGCGTTACTGATTATGCCTGTAGCTGATAGTCGCGCAAGTACTTGCCGATCGAGAGTCAGTGGGCCTGCTAGAATGTGATAGCCTTTTCCGCGATCTCCGCGAAGTTTCCGCGCTTTCCGCGAACTAGAGTGACCCGTTTCATAGTGAAAGGGGTAGACGAAACAGGCCAAGAGGTGTAATCTCGGGTTCCTGAGAATTGGTCGTAAACTGGTTTTCGCGGGGGAGGGTACGAAAACACTACCAGGAGCGACTTGGCAATGAAGAAACCACCCTACGCCGAGAGGATCAAGCGCGCCAAGCGGAAGATGGCCGGTGCCGGCCTTGGATCCTTCTTGGTCAACAGGATCGTCAACATCCGCTACCTGTGCGGCTTCAGCGGCAGCCGCGCCCTGCTTCTTTTCACGCCGGGTGAGGTATCGCTCCTCGTGGACGGGCGTTACTGGCAGCAGGCCGAGGCCGAAACGAGCGCTGTGAAGGTGGTGAAGTGCGGTTCCGAGCTTTTGCCCAAGCTGGGGGAGCTGGCGGGGGACGTGGGCATAAGCAAGCTCGGTTTCGAGTCCGAGCATACCAGTTGCGGGGCGGGCCGCCGCCTGGAGAAGCTTCTGGCGGGGATCGAGTTGGCTCCAGCCGAGGGTATCATCGAGGCATTACGGGAACGCAAGGACCCGGGCGAGATCTCCTCTATTCGACGCGCCGCGTCCCTGGCAGACCGCGCTTATCGCCATCTTCTCGGCTTCATCAAGATAGGCCGTCGCGAACTCGAACTGCGGGGAGAACTGGTGCGTTCTCTCCTGGGTGGGGGAAGCGAAGGCGAGGCCTTCTCGGCCATCGTAGCGTCGGGGCCGCGCAGTGTCCTGCCGCACGGCATGGCCACGCGGCGGAGCATCAAGCGGGGTGACGTAGTGGTGCTGGATTTCGGCGGTGTATACGACGGCTATCATTCGGACTTGACGCGGACGTTGAAAATAGGTAGAATGACGGACTGCCAGCGTAGGGCTTATGCCGCCTTGCGGCAGGCCCAGAAGGCGGCCATTGCCTCTATCCGCGCAGGCGGCCTCGCGAGGATGGTTGACGGCCGGGCGCGCGCCGTGATAGAGGATGCGGGATTCGGCAAGTATTTCACGCACGGCCTGGGGCATGGTGTCGGGCTCGAAGTGCACGAAGCTCCCGCCCTGAGCGAGAAGTCCACAGCTATCCTGCGCGCGGGGATGGTGGTGACGGTCGAGCCGGGCATATATATCCCCGGCGAGTTTGGTATGCGCCTGGAAGACCTGGTGCTGGTGAAGGAAAACGGCGCCGAGGTGTTGAGCAGGGCGCCGCGCAACTTTCGCGAACTATGACTAGAACCGGGTAATGGGTTAACTCTCTCGCGCAAATCAGCCCACTGCTGAAAACCAGAGGATGGAAGATGACGGCAAAGAAGAAGATCGCCGGGAAACGCGCTTCGAAGGCAGCGAAGAAGATCAAGAGGCCGGAGCTGGCAATCGTCGAGGATATCATCAGGATCATGGACGAGGCGAATCTTGCCGAATTCAAATTCGAGCGCAAGGGCCTTGCCATCAGCCTGAGGAAGAGCGAAGGCGGCCGCGTGGTTGCGGCGCCGTCCGCGGCGGCGGTCCCGCCTGCTGCCGAAACCAAGGCCGAGAAGAAGACACCATCGAATCTGGTGCCGATCACCTCACCGATGGTTGGCACCTTCTACCATGCTCCCTCGCCGGACGCAGACCCCTTCGTGGAGGACGGCAGCACGGTCAAGCCGGATACCGTCGTCTGCATCGTCGAGGCGATGAAACTGATGAACGAGATCAAGGCCGAGATGAGTGGGCGCATAGCCAAGATGTGTGTGGAGAACGGCCAGCCTGTGGAATACGGGCAGGAGTTGTTCCTGGTGGAGAAACTGTAGCGAGCGGCTCGAGCACTTCGGCGGCGAAAAGGGCGGCGGCCCGTTGTCTTTTTGCCCCGGGTTCGCCGGGCCGGTTTTTGTTATTGGTTAGTTGTAAATTGGTCGTGGGTATCAGGGCGTCGATTCCCGACTCCCGATCCCGGACCCTCGAGGACACTGGATGTTCAAGAAAGTACTCATAGCTAACAGGGGTGAGATCGCCCTGCGTGTTATACGTACCTGCCGCGATATGGGTGTGAGGACGGTGGCCGTATACTCCATCGCCGATGAGGATTCCCTGCATGTGCGTTTCGCCGACGAGGCCATCTGCATCGGCAAAGCGCTGGGCCGCGAGAGCTACCTGAATATACCGGCGATCATCAGCGCGGCGGAGATAACCGACGCCGAAGCGATCCATCCCGGCTACGGTTTCCTGGCCGAGAACCAGCACTTCGCCGAGGTGTGCGAGTCGTGCAACCTGAAGTTCATCGGCCCGTCCGCCGCAGCCATCCGGAAGCTGGGAGACAAGGTCAAGGCCAAGGAGATCATGCGCCGCGCCAAGGTGCCGGTGATCCCGGGCAGCGAGGGCACCGTGCGTGATAAGAACGAGGCCCTGCGCATAGCGAAAAAGATCGGCTATCCTGTGATCGTCAAGGCCACGGCGGGAGGCGGCGGGCGGGGCATGCGCGTCGCCCATACCGATGTCAGCCTCAACAACGGCTATATGACCGCTCGCGCGGAGTCGGAGGCTGCCTTCGGCAACTCCGAGGTATATATAGAAAAATACATCGAGGAGCCGCGGCACATCGAGGTGCAGATAGTCGCCGACGAGCATGGTGACATCGCCCATCTCGGGGAACGGGACTGCACCATACAGCGTCGGCACCAGAAGCTGATAGAGGAGTCGCCCTCGCCGGTCGTGAGCCAGAGCCTGCGGGAGCGCATGGGCAAAGCGGCCGTGCGCGGCGCCAAGGCCGCCGGCTATGTCAACGCCGGCACGATGGAGTTCCTGCTCGAGGGCAAGGACAACTTCTACTTCATGGAGATGAATACCCGCATCCAGGTGGAGCACCCGGTCACAGAGATGGTGATGGGAGTCGACTTGGTGCGTGAGCAGCTACTGGTAGCCGCGGGGGAAAAGATGTCCCTGGCGAAGAAGAAACTGCGGCCGCGCGGGCACGCCATCGAGTGCCGCATAAACGCCGAGGACCCGGAAAACGGGTTTCGCCCTCACCCGGGGCGGGTGGGAAGCTTCAACGTACCGGGCGGCGTGGGGGTGAGGGTGGATACCCATGTCTACTCGGACTATGTCATACCGCCCTACTACGACTCGATGGTCGCCAAGCTCATTGCCTACGGCAAGGACCGCAACGAGAGCATCGCCCGCATGCGGCGCGCGCTGGAGGAATGCGTGATAGAGGGGGTGAAGACGACGGTGCCCTTCCACCGCTGGGTGCTGGCCAACAAGGATTTCCAAAGCGGGGTATACTCTACGAGTTTCGTGGAGAACACCTACGAGCGCAGATAATCCCGCGGAGAACGCGGAATCTTTCGGGTCGCTCTTTGCGCTCCCTTAGGGCGGGTTCTCGCGGAGAACGCGGAACCCTTCGGGGCCTTGGCAAGGTCGGCCCCTCAGGGCGCAGAGTGCGCGGAGAAGCTTCCGCGGCTTCCGCGAAGCGGAAGCTCCCTCTCAGGTGTGCTGATGGATGGGAGCTTCGACGCTGTTGCCACAGCGTGCCGCGGCTTCCGCGAAAAGATCTGAACGGAGGAGAAATGACAGACGATCACACGATGAGCGAACAGGGATTGGTGAAGATAACTACTGAGGCCATCGCTTCCATCGCGGCCATCGCCACGCGGCAGGTGAAAGGCGTGGCCGACCTGGCCCCCGACCTGGGAGACGGGGTGGCCAAGCTGCTGGGGAAGAAGAGCCCTTCCTCCGGGGTCAAGGTTCTGCTCGAGGAGAAGGAGGTATCGCTGACGGTCAACCTTGTCCTCGAATACGGGGCGGACATCGCTGAGGTGGCGGGTGAAGTGCAGAGGAACGTGGCCAAGGGGGTAGAAGAGATGACCAGCCTGGTAGTGCGAGAGGTGAACGTAAACATCAAGGGAGTCAGGAGCCGGGAGAAGAAGAGCTCAGGCCCTACCGATTACGAGAAGTAAGCTGGATCGTTGATTTTCGATTGTTGATTTCAGACTAGCATCAATCAGCAATCCGAAATCTAAAATCACACAGGAGAACGATCATGGATATACTGAGAAAGACCGTGCGCGTGGTCTACGGCGTTTTCTTTATCTCGCTGGCCACCGGCTCCTTCCTTGCGGCATTCAGCCAGGTTACGAACCTGGCCCTGGCAGACCTGGTTCGCGCCTTAGCCCTGGGCGTTTTCGCCGGCGGCCTCTATTCGCGCGTCCTCTTCCTCGCCCTGGGGTGTTTCCTTCTTTTCATCGGCCTTTCCTTTCTCTACCGTGCGCTGTTTCGCCGCGACCGTTCACGCATGATAACGGTGAAGCAGGGGGACGGGGAGATGGCCGTTCGCCTCAACGCCCTGGAAGACCACCTCGGCACCTTCAAGGATGAGATCGCCGAGGTAAAGGAGATCAAGCCCATCCTGCGCATGGGCAAGAAGGGAATACAGTTGGACGCCAAGGTCATCATCTGGTCCGAGGGCAACCTGCCGGCGATATGCCGAAAAGTGCAGGACGTGCTGGCTGTGGCGCTCAAGGAGGCGCTCTCTCTCGAGCAGGAGATCAAGCCGCGCGTGATCGTGTCCAAGATACTGCGCCGCCGCGTCGGCCCGCCGGG
>CBDVCL010000149.1:0-6134 GCA_965372475.1 uncultured bacterium
ACCGCCCACTAGTACGTGCAGCCCCATGCTTGTCAGGCGTAGCCTTGGCGACGGCTGGTGGCTGCCCAGTATTTAGAAAGGAGAATCATGATCACTAGACTCACGTTATTGTTGACCGTGCTGGCCGTCCTCGTCCCTGTCTCGTTCGCCGCCGTAAGCGTCGACGACGTCTTCGCCGCCCTGGCGAAGAACCACGAGAAGGTGGATTCGATGCGCCTGACCGCGAAGACGACGATGAATATGTCGGTGGCGGGAGCTCCTGCCCAGCAGACGATGAAGCAGGAGATGGCGATGGTCTTCAAGAAGCCCAATAAAACCAGGGTGGTGTCCAGCGTCGAGGCAATGGGCATGGCGCCGCAGGAGACCGTCTACGTCTTCGACGGTGAGAAGGCGATGCAGAAAGGGCCGGACGGCACCGTTCAGCCGGTTGGCGTGAATGCGCAGATGGGCAGGCTGCCTACCGAGCAGTGGCAGATCCCCGCGGCGATGAGGGACAAGTGCCGCGTGGTCTCGGTGAAGGGGGATATCGCGACCGTGGAGGTGGCGGGCATGTTAGGGGAAGGGATGCAGGGGATGGAACAGATCCCCATCGAGAAGACCATCGTCAAGGTTGACATGGTGAAGGGCATTATGACCGCGATGGACGCTTATGCCAGCGCCGGTAAAAAGCTGATGAGCACGACGTTCACATACGAGAAGAAGTCGGGTGTCTGGATGCCCAAGACGATGAAGATGGTGATGGATATGGCGCAGGGCGGCATGAGCATGAAGATAGTGATGGATATGGAGTTCACCGATGTGGAGGTGAACATAGACATCGCGGACGATGAGTTCAAGCTAGAGTAACAGGGCGAACTGCAGGTTCGCCCAATTGGCGACTCCGTGGCTGCCCCTTGTCTTTCACCACCAAGGCAGCCGCCTTCGACAAGGGCTCCCGCCGTCGCTCTTTCAGAGCTATGGCGGGCAAGACGGCGGGCCAAGCCAAGACACCAAGAGAACTTCTTGCCACGAAGGACACCAAGCTTCACGAAGAAGAGAGGCACCAAGGGTGGATATCTTCCTTGGTGTTTTTGTGGTTAAAGCCGTTCCCCTATTCCCGAGCGAAGCCGCTTCACGGTTTCTGCGTGCGCACGAAATTGCACGCGCGGCACGGGCGGCACCTTCAAGCGGCGGCTCTTGGCGAAAGGCGTCTCCTCTAGTTTCATATTATAGGCTAGCACGGCCAGCTTCTCCAGGTTCACCACGTCCGCGATATTATAGGCGAGCAGGGTCTCCAGGGCTTTCTCGTTGCCGTTATTGTTGTAGTCGTGCCAGAGCAGGACGGCGAAGAAGCCGTCGATGCCCGCCACATCTTCGCGTTCGATACCGAGCTTCCTTTCGCATGTTTTAAGACCGCCGCGATATCCCAGGCTGGCCAGCGGGAAGCGCAGGTCTATGTGTGCTTGCTGCAGGGGGATATTCAGGTAAGAGCGGATAAAGGGGATATCGAACATCTTGCCGTTGTAGGTCACGAGCATCTTGTATTCCCGGATGTCGTCCTTGAAATCAAGCAGGTTGTCGTCGTGGATGTAGTGGCGTATGGACTTGCCGTCGTAGAGCCCGATCACGGTGATGTAGTCGCCGGGCGCGCCCAGGCCGGTGGTCTCGATGTCGAGGTAGGCGGTGGCGTGGCGGAAATGGGGAAAGAGGCGCCAGTGCTGGCTCGTAGCCAGGCGGCGGGAGAAGTAGTCGGGGTTACCATTCGCTAACTGGGCCTTGGACTCGCGCAGGCAATCTTCCGCGAGTTGTGCCTTCCTGCCGGCGAGCGATGCCCGGCCGCGGCTAACGTCGTCCCATGACTTGATGTCCGAATCCCACAGCTTGCGTTCAGTCTTGGGCCCGATGCCGCGGATGTGGCTGAAGGTGTTTTCAAGCATGGATGTATTCTATCACAAGTTGTCGCTCGTCGCTCGTCTCTCGTTGCTCGTGTGCTATAATGGCAAGCACAAGCGACTAGCGACTAGCGACGAACAATGTGGCTTTACATAGCAAAAAGACTCCTCCAAATGATCCCCCTGGTGATCGGCATCACCCTCGTCTCCTTCTTCATCATGCAGATGGCTCCAGGCGATTACCTCAGCCGCATGGAGATGAACCCCCAGAATTCCCCTGAGATGATAGAGCAGTTACGCGAGAAGTACGGTCTCGATCAGCCGGTGTGGAAGCAGTATCTGTTGTGGCTGAAAGCAATAGCTGTCTTGGATTTTGGCGAATCATTTGCCTATCACACCCCGGTGATCCATCTGGTTGGCACGCGCGTGCTCAATACCCTTGTCCTTGCTATCTCGGCCCTATTGGTGACGTGGCTCCTCGCCATTCCTATGGGCATCTACTGTGCCGTGCATCGCGGCAAGCTGGGCGACCAGGTCTTTTCGGTGCTCGCTTTCCTCGGCATGTCGATACCCGGGTTCTTCTTCGCCCTGTTGCTGATATATTTTGCCGCCAGGACTGGCTGGCTGCCCACGGGAGGGATGGTCGGTACCGGGCATGCCGAGATGGGCTTCTGGCGCGGCATGCTTGATTACCTGCACCACCTGATCGTTCCCACCATCGTTCTCTCGACCTCGGCCCTGGCGTATTACCAGCGGATCCTGCGCGGCAATATGCTCGAGGTGCTGGGACAGCAGTACATAACTACCGCCCGCGCCAAGGGATTGCCGGAGCGGGTGGTGATCTATAAGCACGCGCTAAGGAACGCCATCAATCCGCTGGTGACCATCTTTGGTTACGAGCTCTCGGCCCTTCTTTCCGGGGCCGCCCTGGTGGAGATAATCTGCAGCTGGCCGGGGCTGGGCCGGCTGATGCTGGACGCGGTGTTGAGCCAGGACATCTACCTGGTGATGGGAGGGTTCCTGATGAGCTCGGTGCTGTTGATCGCGGGGAACCTGGTGGCGGACGTGTTGCTAGTGGTGGTGGATCCGCGCATTAGGTATCAGTAAGGCTAGAGTAGGATGTGTATTGAGTATTGGGTAGTGAGTATTGAGTCAAGCATAATGCGGGCTCAAGCCACCCAATACCCAATACGCAATACCCAATACTAAGAACATGCGTCAGAACTTAATCACAGGAATAATGAAGCACCGGCTGGGCCGCATTGGTTTCCTGATCCTCTTGGTATTATACCTGGCGGTGATACTGGCGGGATTTCTTTCCCCCTATCATCCCGCCGAGCACCATCGCCGCGCCGCCTACCACCCGCCTACTCCTATCAAGTTCAGCCTGCGGCACGGTCTGCACGTGCGCGGCTATAAGCTGGAGGACGTCGTTTTCAAGAGGTACTCGCTTGAGCAAGGCCGGGTATACAAGCTAAGGCTGTTCGCCGCGGGATCGCCTTACCGCCTCTTTGGCATTATCCCCGCGCGGCGCCATCTGCTCCAGGTGGAAGAGGGGGGTTACCTCTTCCTGCTGGGCAGTGACCATTTCGGTCGCGATGTCTTCGCGCGCATACTGTACGGGGGGCGGGTGTCCCTGAGCATTGGCCTGATAGGTGTGGCCATTTCCTTTTCGCTCGGCCTGTTGGTGGGCGGCATCTCGGGATATTTCGGCGGCAGGCTGGACGACGTGCTGATGCGCATCTGCGAGGTGATAATGAGTATCCCCGGCTTCTACCTGTTGTTGGCCCTGCGCGCCGTGATCCCGCTGCAGCTGACCTCGACCCAGACCTACCTGGCGTTGGTCGGCATACTCTCCTTCATCGGCTGGCCTGGCCTGGCGCGGGTGATTCGCGGCCAGGTGCTCTCGATCCGCGAAAGGGACTTCGTCACCGCGGCAGTAGCCATTGGCGCTTCTCCCCTGCGGATCATAGCGCGGCACATTATCCCTAACACTTTCTCTTACACCATCGTCGCAGCCACGCTTTCGATCCCAGGCTACATCCTGGGAGAATCCGGGCTTTCCTTTCTCGGCCTGGGCATCCAGGAGCCGGACGCCAGCTGGGGCAACATGCTCTCGGCAGCGATGAGCATCAATGTTCTTACCTCGTTCTCATGGATACTGGTGCCGGGGTTGTTTATCTTCATTGCGATTATGAGCTTCAATCTTCTCGGGGACGCGATCAGGGATGTTACTGATCCGAGGACTCAGTAGTATTGGGTATTGCCCCCTCCGGGGACTAACCGATATTAAAGATACTAGCGGAGTAGTGAGTATTGGGTGAATCCTATGGTGATTAACAAGAGCGAACGCAAGAGGAAGGGAAAAAAGACGCAACCCAATACCCAATACCCAATACCCAATACCACACCCCTACTGCAGGTAAGCGACCTGACCGTACGGTTCCCCACCGCCGAGGGCACACTCACAGCTGTAGACAGCATCAGCTACTCCGTGAGGCGCGGCGAATTCGTGGCTATGCTGGGCGAGAGCGGTTGCGGCAAGAGCGTGTCCGCGCTCTCGCTGCTGGGGATAGTACAGGCGCCGGGCCGCATAGAAGGCGGCAGTGTACGCATGCAGGGCAGGGAACTGGTGGGCTTGAGCAATGAGGAGTTGCGCCGGGTGCGCGGCAAGGAGATCGCCATGATCTTCCAAGAGCCGATGACATCACTTAACCCCCTATATAGAGTAGGTGACCAGATTAGTGAAGGCGTGACCTTGCATCATGGGCTTGGTAGGGAGGAGGCCCTGGCGCTGGCGGTTGACTATCTCGGGCGTATGGGCCTGTCGGATCCCAAGCTGAGCGCCAGGAGTTACCCGCACGAGCTTTCCGGCGGCATGCGCCAGCGGGCGATGATAGCCATGGCCTTGTCATGCCGGCCGAAACTGTTGCTGGCGGATGAACCGACGACGGCCCTTGACGTGACCATCCAATCGCAGATCCTGGGCTTGCTTGTTGAAACGCAGAGGAAGGAAGGGCTTTCCGTGCTGTTGATAACGCATGATATTGGCGTGGTGCATGAGACGTCGAAAAGAGTGCTGGTCATGTATACCGGGCGGATAGTAGAGGAGGCGCCGACGAAAGAGCTCTTCTGTAATCCCCTGCATCCATATACGATCGGGTTGCTGGCATCGGTGCCGGACGTGAAGAAGGCCGGTAAGCCGTTGCCGACAATCAAGGGCGAGGTACCTAATATGCTTGCCCTGCCCTCTGGCTGCCATTTCCGTGCCCGCTGTCCTCGCGCTGTTAAAGCCTGCGCCGAATTGCGTCCAGAGCTTCGTGTTGTGGGTCGCGGACGGAAGGTGGCATGCATTCGCGCTTAGTTTAGAAGGTTTAGAAAGTTTTGAAAGTTGCGTGTTGTGGACATACGTGTAACGTTCCAACCTTTCAACTTTCCAACTACCCCTATATGTGGCGATAAGCCACGTCCCATAACATAGTCCTTGACCAGACTACATATAGTATGCTATAATAATATGAGTTCAAGATGTTGGCACGCGGAGCGCGCGGAACTATCGCGGAAAGCGCAGAAGACATGTAGGCCATTGCCTCCAGTAAGATTCCGCGACTGCCGCGAGGCTTCGGCGGCTTCCGCGACATTTAGGTGGAGAGAACGAAGAATGAAATGCCCATACTGCGGACGTGATGATGATAAGGTAGTCGATTCGCGCGCAAGCAAGGATGGCGGAGCGGTGCGGCGCCGGCGGGAGTGCTTGAAATGCGAGAAGCGGTTTACTACCTACGAGCAGATTGAAGAGCTGATGCCGGTGGTGGTGAAGAAAGACAGCCGCCGCGAGCCCTACGACCGGGGCAAGATGATGAGGGGCCTGCAGATCGCCTGCCGCAAAAGGCCTGTGCCGCAGAAGGTCCTGGAGGACGTTTGCGACAAGATAGAGAAGATGGTCATGGGGCGCTCCGACAAGGAAGTAAACAGCTCCGAGATCGGCGAGATGGTCGTCCGCCACTTGCATAAGATCGATGAAGTCGCATACATCCGCTTTGCATCGGTCTATCGCGAGTTCAAAGACCGCAAAGCCTTCATCAACGAGCTTTCTCGTTTCATGAAGAAGTAGCCCCTTTGGGGCTACTCAGTCATCTCGCACTTCACAAGGTTCTCGGGCGGAGCCCGAGGTTCTTATGAAGAAGTAATCCCGAAAGGATTACCTTGTCATCTCGCACTTCACAAGGTTCTCGGGCGGAGCCCGAGGTTCTTATGAAGAAG
>CBDVCL010000150.1:0-6100 GCA_965372475.1 uncultured bacterium
AGCGGCTGGCTGGATATCGGTTCGGGTGGAGGGTACCCGGCGCTGGTGATGCGTATATTGACGGGGGCGGGGTCCTTGACTTTGCTGGAACCGCGCCTGAAGCGGAGTGTTTTCCTCGAGGAGACGGTTCGCCTGCTTGGCCTGCGGGGCGTGCGCGTGGTGCGCGGCAGGGCGGAGCGGCAGGGGAAGGTGCGCGAAGGGTACTGCCTGTGCACGGCCCAGGGCATAGGCCCGCTGGCGCACACGCTGGAATTGGTGATGCCCCTTCTTGCTGTTGGGGGACGATATGTGTGCTGGCGCGGCAGGGATATGGAGGAGGAGTTAAAAAGATGGGGAAAAGTCTTCGCGGCTGCGGGGGGAAGCGTTCGGGAAAAGGGCGAAATCGTTGTCAACGGGCGTTGGTGGGCGAATATACTGATTGTGGAAAAAGTGGGGATAACTTTCCGGGCTACTGGCGGCAGCTAACCCTGTATGTGCAAGCAAGTGAGGTGGTTGGCGCTTGATTGCCCTGTACTGGCGCGATCTATTACGCCGTAGGCTCTGGGTTTTCGCGGCCGTCCGGAACCTAAGCGAGAAAACGCGCCTCGTTCCGGGCGCGCGGAATAAATAATACGACAAAAGCGCCGGCGCTCCAGCGCTATAAGCTTGACTAGGCTGGGGATAAGTAATACCATTAGGAATGGAAAAGGTGGGGAGGAGTGATGAACCAGCCTTCGCCGAAAAAGAGGGGCGCGATTACCGCGCTGAGGCGTTTCGGATTCAAGAGTGACGTCTTTTCTACATTGCCCCTGCGGCGCGAACAACTGGACCTGTTCGTGGGACACGAGAAGGAAATAGCGCGGCTGCGGGACGGGGTGTATTCCATGGAGAATTGCGCGCTGGTGGGTGAGCCCGGCAGCGGCAAGAGCAGCCTGGTGGAACAACTGCGGGCGGAGATAGGCAGAGATTTCGAGGTGGTTTCTATCGCCGTGCCCGTGGCCGATGGCGCATATTTTCTCAAGGAACTGCTGCAGCAGCTCTTGGTGACATTGAACCGCAAGCTGCTGAAAAAGGCGAATTTCCGCGCCCTGGGGATGGAATTGCGGCGGGGGGGTGATGATCTCAGCAAGAGCAAGCTCAAGACAATGGTTCTGCCGCTCCTCTCCGGCTATGCGAAGCCGCTGGTGGTCACCGTGGACGACTTGGAGAAGATAAAGGCGGACGTAAACCTGCACTTGAACCGAACTGACGCTACCCTGGTTCTACTGGAGGAGATGAAGGATATATTGGAACTAGGCAATGTCTGCTTCGTCTTTTCCTTGCAGAAGGAGTTTTACGGCCACGTGGAGAGGATGATGGCCAGCAGCGGCGAGACGACTCTTTTGGGGTTGATAAAGAACATCATCCCCTTGGATGCTCTCAGCCGCAAGGAATGCTACGAGGTGATAAAGCGGCGGGTGCTTGTCGACAAGAGCTGGAAGGACCCGCGCGAAGCATTCGCCGACAGCGCCATCGCTTTTGCCATTTCGCGCAGCGAGGGCAACCCGCGTAAGCTCCTTTTCTTCCTTTCCGAGGCACTCTATGCCGCCCACTGCCGCGGCGCGAAAAAGGTGGGTTTCGATGACCTGTTTGGGCCCCTCAACAAGTTCTATCGCCTCGATCACGTTCAGAAGAAGGTGCTCTTCTATCTTTCGGAGCACCCCAGCGCAAGCTACGATGACGAGGGGCTGGTCGCATCCCTGCCCATTGACAGGAAGAGCGTCGCTCGCCGCCTGGCCGCGTTGTTGGCCAAGGGCTTCCTTGAGGCACGTTTCGCATGCGACGCGGTGAAGAAGGTGTATTTCCTGAAGGGGAGCGGGAAACAGGCCGAGATACAAGGCGAAAGTGAATCCCGGGACAAGAAACGGGGGCCAAGCAAGGGCCCCACGCGCTACGAGATCGGGTAACCTTAAGATGAACCTGCGCCTGCGTCTGCTGCTTTCGGTGATCATCGGCTTCATCATTCCCTCTTTTTTTCTTTTCTCATTCTATCAATCAAGAAAAGCCCGGGAGACAGCGTTGCAGCGCTTGCTAGAGGTGGAAGTGCCGTCCCAGGTCAGGTGCCAGAAAATGATCGGTGTCTTGTGGGACCTGCGAGGATTGCCGGCATTATACATGATAAGCGGTAGGCTGACCTGGGTAGCTACGTACCGTGAGCGAAAGGCGGAACTCGCAAAGCTGGTACAGGAAGCGCGCGAAAGCGCGGTAGATGAGAAGGAAGTAAGCCTGCTTGACGAATTCAGTGGGCGCCTGCGGTCTTTTCACGCGGTTAACGAGCGGATCCAGCGAAAGCAACGCCGGGGGGGAACGGACGGTTTGATAACGCTTGTTCTAAAAGACAGCTATGAGCGCTTGCAACCCGCGGAGGCCAAGCTGGAGGAAATAGGAAAGAGGAGTGTAGACAGGGCCAAGCGGTTGCAACAGCGGAGTGTTCGGCTTAGGAATAAAATGAAGTACACAGCTTGGGCCGCAGTCGTTGGTTATGGCCTGGCCCTGGTGGCCGTCTTGATCATCGGCGCACGTATGGCTACGCGCTTAGCCCGCCTTGAGCGCGGCGTGCGGCTGGTAGGAAGGGGGGCTCTGGCCCACCGCTTGCCGGCGAGGGGCAGGGACGAGATAGCCCGTATAGAACGAGGATTCAACAGCATGGCGGAATCGTTGGGTCGTGCCCGCGAAAGGCTGAAGCGATTCGGCCAGGTCGACGGGCTTACCGGGGCATACAATCGCCATTACCTGAGGCGGGAGTTATCACGAAGGCCGAGACACGATAAGTTGGCCGTGATTCTGTTTGATATTGACCATTTCAAGAGATATAATGACACGAACGGGCACCCGGCAGGGGACGAAGCGCTAAAAAAGGTCGCCCGCCTGGCGCGTCGTTGTTGCGGTAGAAAGGGGGTTGTCGTTCGTTACGGCGGCGAGGAGTTCCTGGTGTTACTGCCCGGCGGCAGGGAGGAAAGGGCCCGCCGCTTGGCCGAAGATATCCGGCGTCGCATAGCCAAGGCCCGTTTCGCCGGCGAGAGAAGGCAGCCGGGTGGGAGGCTGACGGTCAGCCTGGGATTGGCCGCAGGCGGTGTTGTTGCACGGCGTGGGCTGATCAAGGCGGCCGATGAAGCCCTTTATCGTTCGAAGCGGCAAGGCCGTAACCGTGTCAGTTGATGTGGGCTGTTAGCCACAGGCTGATGATAATCAGGATGAGCTAAGATGGGGCGCGTGCGGCAACCGGAGCGGGTGAAGCTGTTCTTCGGTTTGATCGGCAGGCCGGATGTACTGGAGGTAGGGCGGCGGGCGATCGCCGAGAGATTCGGGCTGGAGGAGACGGTGAGTCCTGTTTGGGACTTCGATCACACGGACTATTACCGGCAGGAGTTTGGCGAGGGCCTGAAGCGACAGTTCCTTGCCGCCAAGGAATTGATTAGGGCGGAGCAGCTAGTAGAAATAAAGCTGGCGACGAATGGGCTGGAGCAGGACCTCGCTCTCGCGGGGGCGAGGCGTTTGAATATCGACCCTGGGTACCTTGCTGATTCGAAGGTAGTCCTGGCCACTACCAAGGACTATGGGCACCGGCTGTACCTGGGCAGAGGCATATACGGCGAGGTGACCTTGAAGTTCCGGGAGGGCGAGTACCGGTCGCTGGAGCATACCTACCCCGACTATCGCACTCCCGAGTATAGGCGCTTCTTCGGTGAGTTACGCCGGAGCTTTCTCTCGGCGAGTAACGAGAGCGGCTAGTTGGTAATGGCCGGCTTGTGTGGCGGGTCCGTGTCGTATTCGCTGGGAGGGATACGAACGACTAACGACCAACGACGAATATGTTTCGCGCCTTCAGTAGGGGAGGATTCGCGCTATGAAATATGGTCGCGCGCTTGCCGTCGCTCTGGTGATAGCCTCGCTGCTCTATATCTGTGCGGCGGGCATCGGCCTGCTGCCCTTCAATCCGCTGGAGCTGACAAGTGGGCAGCACCTCCGCCACGGCGCCAGGGTTGTTGTCCTTAATAGCTTTGAGCGGCCCGCTGATTGCTTCCTGCGCACAGACGGCTACGTGAAGCTGAAGCGGATAAGAGCGAACGCCAGCCACGGACGTTACTCGCTGCAGGCCGAGCTCTACCTGGAGACCTGGTTCTATCCCACGCCGACGCCGGCGGCTGTTGTGCCGGGCGCCACGCCCGTGCCCGTGGTCGAATGGCGTCCGACCATCTACTATGCATACGACTCTGTAAGCAAACTGCGCGTGACCGATTGGCGGGAGTACGCCTATTTCAAGATGGACGTAATCCTCGGCGAAGACCGCCCCGCAAACTCGTACCTGATGGCAGGAGACGCCAAGGGCTATAGCTACCAGACGCCAACGCAGGTGCTCGCCGGTAAGAAGGTAAACGTTCTCGCCTTGGACATAGCGGACATGAAGGAGAATTACCTGGATACGGGCGCGATCCAGTACGTGGCCTTTGTCTTTGACATCGCCGGCCGTGGCCGCCCTCCGATCGTATATCTTGATAACTTTCGCCTGGAAAAGAGCGGCGAATGAGAGCAGGATCTGCCTTGGGCAAAAAGCGTCTTGCCATATATGTTGTTATAGTGTTTATGCTTCAGGCGCGGCTTGGCGCTGGTGACCCTAAGCCGGTCAGCGCCACGATCCTTTTCAGCAGCAACCAGAAATGTGACATATACATGAACGGCAGGAAGATCGAGTCGGATACCGGAGCGGACGGTGATAGTACACTGAGCAGGCATCCGATCGCAGCTTCTCTGCTCAAGCGCGTGAATATAATTGCCTTCAAGCAAAAGAACAAGACGGGTGGCATCGGCAAGATGATGTTATTGTCTTATCTGATAAAGGTGAAGTTAGACAACGGAGTGGAAAAGGTTATCGGTACCAAAGCGAAAAAGGACTGGAACTTATATACCGATGGTACAAAGAACCCGCCGCGCGACAAGCAGGGAAAAAGCTGGGATGACTTCGACTATTTTCCGGATACGAAGCTGGGCTGGGTTTCGAAGACAAAATACAGGAAGCCAACAGGGGCGCCGGGTGTTACCGCGCCCATGGACGGCCGGGTTGGCCAGCCCTTCGTAATGGTCACGCTGGACGGTAAGACCAAGACGGCGAGTGACGCCTTTTATTACAGGCGGCGCTTCGAGCTCTGGGGCAAAAAGGTGAAATTCATTCCACCGACGCCGAAGCCGACACCAACGCCCAAGCCAACGAATACGCGCAAGCATACACGCACCTACACACCGATCACTCCGACCTTGACTTATACGCACAGCTACACCTGGTCGCACACCTATAGCTATACTGAAAGCGACACCTTCACGCCGACCCTGGAGCCGGAAGTGCCCACCTACACCTTTTCGGATACGCCCCTGCCGACGATTACCCTGACGCCTTACTTGACGGATACGCCGGTACCGAGCGAGCCGCCCACGGGTGTGCCGACCGAGGAGCCGACCCTGCCGCCGACGTATACGCCGACGCGAAAGGTGGGAAAGGTCGTTACGCCCACACCGGTGCCGAAGCGAAAGATGCTGCTGGATTTCGAGCGGGATTACGATAGCTACCTGCGCACGGATGGGTATGTGATCCTGGAATCATCGAAAGAAGGCGTGAGCAGCGGCAAGAGATCGCTCAAGGCGAGATTCAAGCTCTTCGCTGACGTCAACGGCGCGGCGAGGGAGCCGACGGCATGGCTGCCCAGTTTCTATTTCTCTATCGACAGCCCCAGGGCGCTCGTGGTGTGCGATTGGACGGCATACAGCAAGCTGAAGATCGACGTCACCAATCCCTCCGAGACCGGCATAAACGCGGTGGTCAAGGTGTTAGACAGCCGGGGCTACGAGCACACCTTCAAGGCGGTGGGGCTAGAGGGGGCAAAAATGAACCACATCGAGTTTGACTTGCGTGAGCTCGACGCCTCCCGCCTCGAGCGTGCTGCGATCAGCTGCATATCATTTGGCCTGGACGTCAGCGCCCGCACGCGGGCACCGACGGTATACATTGACGCCCTGCGACTGGAGTAGTGATTCTAGATTTACGATTGTTGATTTTAGATTGAATCAAGAAGCGCCAATCAAGAATCAA
>CBDVCL010000151.1:0-6093 GCA_965372475.1 uncultured bacterium
ATAACATAAGATTTAACAAGTAAATTTCAAAATGTGCAGTTGGGGCGCCCTACCCCGGGCGCCACCCGCCAAAGGCGGGGGATGTAAGGAAGTAAGAAGTAAAAAGGGTAAAGGGTGAAGGGTAAAGGAACAGCAATTCCGTAGCGCAAGTAGGGGCGTAGCATGCTGCGCCCCATACTGCGTGGCAAGAAGGGCCTGGGGGATGGTGAAGAGAGAAAGGAATAAGATATGAAAGAGAAAGTAGAAAAGGCACTGGAGAAGATAAGGCCGATGCTGCAGGCCGACGGTGGAGATATCGAGTTCGTTGCCGTGGAGGGCAAGCGGGTAAAGGTACGTTTGCGCGGCGCCTGCGCGGGGTGTCCCGGTGCGCAAATGACACTGCGCCTGGGCGTAGAGAAGGTCCTGAAGGAGGAGATCCCTGATCTAGAAGGAGTGGATGCGGTTGATTGATTGGTGATGGGTTTTGAGTATTGGGTATTGGGTCTGCGTAAAGAAGACGGAGCCGCAAGGCTTCGTCTTTATTTTGCATTCACCCAATACTCACTACTCCACTAGTATCTTTAATATCAGTTAGTGCCCGAAGGGTGCAATACCCAATACCGCCTCTAGCTCCCAAACACCTTCTTCAGGATGTAGTTCGGGTTATTGCTATACATCTTTGCTACCGTCGCGTCCGACTTGAAGGCCTCCTCGACCAGTTGCCGTCCTTTGTCCGCACTGCGCTTGGCGTACTTCACGATTATTTCCCGCGCCTCCAGTGGGTCCTGCTGGGCGATGAAACGCAGCACCAGCGCGACCGTCTTCAGCGGGCTCTCGAACTCAACATACTTGAGGATCACGGCCTTCTTGCGCTGGCTGAGACGGCTGGAGGGAGGCAGGCTGTTGGCGATCTGGAAGAGGAAGTCCATGTAGTCCCCGGCCGCTTCATCGCGGCCGGCGCCGTCACTCACGGTGGAGGCGCTGACGATGGAGAATTTCTTCTCCTCGCCCGTCCACTTGACGGCGGCCTTCTTTTCTATCTGGCCGGCGTAGTCTCCCATGAAGGTGCCGGTGGCCGGCTCGCCGCGGTAGTCATAGATGGGGTCCTTGGCCAGGTAGATGCCACAAGCCCTGAGCACCTGCATCTCGGCCGGGGTAAAGGACAGCTCTGCCCCTTTGCGTGCCCCTTCGCCGGAGACAAAGGATATGATGAAGCGGTCATCGAACCATTCCACATAGTTGCGGATCGGCTCGATCACGAAGGGCGGGAAGACAGGATTGCCCATGGGGTCCTTGGGGAAGAGGTTGGTGTGTATGGCGGTGATCTTCTTCAGGGCCTTCATCACGTTCTCGGGCGTACAGAGGCAGTCGTAGGGCACGGGAGAATGCTTGACCACTTCCATGTTCAGGATGCGGGATGACGAATAGGGGTTGCGCAGGCTGGAGGTCTCGGAAGCGCGCACGACGAAGCTGGCGATGAGATCGTTCTCTCTCTTTAGGACGTCTATCTTGCTGTCGTCAAAGGAGACGAAGCGCTTGCGCGAGTTCTCCAGGTCCTTCTGCCCGGACATCTTCTTCAGGTCTTCCCTGGCCTTGCCCAGTTTCTCCAGCTTGTCGGGAAGGTCGACGATCGCCTTCCTGATCTGTTCTATGACCGTTTTCAACTTGTCGAGGTAGCCGTTAAGGTCCTTGCCTGCCAAGCCCAGTTTGGGAGTCAGGCCCGCCTTCAGCTTCGCCTCCTGGGGGTTGAGATCGCGGTCGGCGGCGAGCAGCGTCTGGGTCCTCTTGAGGATCTCGGCGTTGAGGCGCAGCTGTTTTATGTTCTGTTCACCCCTGAGGATCAGCAAACGGTTGAGGGCGGTGTCAAAGTCCTTGGCTGCGTTGCCGGTCTCCTTGGTTAGGGTTTGGATACGGGCGATAAGGTCGTTGCGGATCTGCTTGGAATCGGTCTTTTGTGTCGCGCCCTTCTTGCTCTTCTTGGCGTCGGGGTCATATGGTTTCAACTCGCCCGTGGCTATGGCGCGGTATTTGTCGTAGGTGGAGTAGATGCACTCGCTCCACTCAGGCAGAGCGTCCATTTCCTGCACTGATTTCAGGATCTGGTTATAGAGTTTCGGCTCAAGGAGTGTAAAGGCGCTGGATATGGCGACGACGCGGTCGCCTACGGCGCCGCTGACGAGGAAGACCTTTTGCTGGTCATTGAGCGAGTCAAGCTTGTTGCTCAGCAGGTACCTTTGGAGCTGGTCGAAGGCGGCGCGCAGCTTGTCGCATTTGACTTTATCGTTTATCCCCGACGAAGCGTCGTTCGGCTTGGAAAAGGTGCCAATGGCCTCAAGCATGCTCTTGCGCAGGTCCTCGGGGGCGCCCTGCATCAGCGCGTTGAAATGCTCGTTCGGCTTTGCCTCGGGCAGCTCTTCGGTCTGTTTTTCGGCAGTGTCCGCCGCTGTAAGAGTGTTCTTGTCGGCCATATCCGGCTCCTTCAATATATAGACTGAGATTAAAAGGCCCCGTAGATTATACCGATGTTCTCACGCTATCTGTGTATCGACGATATTCACCAGTGCCGATTACACGAACGAAAGGGAGCAAAGACTAGCATAGGAGAAAAAAGACGTCAAGGGGAAAGTACGCGCACTTTAGGGAATGCACTTTTTATTTGACAGCGGAGCCGCGAAGTGCTATCATTCCCGTTCTATCTAAACATGGTTGGATGAATGACGATGCTGAATGAATGACGACCTGCAAAAGCTGATTGCCCTCCAAGAGATAGACTCCATCGTTGACGATTTGCGGCGCCAGGAAGAGGACGTGAGAACTTCCCTGGCGGAGGAAGAAGCCGGGGTCGCCGCTTGCGAGCGGAAGGTAGAGGAAGCCAAAGCAAGGGGCCTGGAGTGCGCCAAGCTGGTGCGCGAGATGGAGAACGACGTGCGTGAGCTGGAAGAAAAGATGGAGAAACGCCGCGGCCAGCTCAACGAGGTGAAGAGCAATCGCGAGTATGCCGCCTTGCAGATCGAGATCAGCAACGATCAGGATAAGAAGGACCGCAAGGAGGAGCAGATGCTCATGGAGTTGGAGAAGAGCGATGGCGTGGGCGAGGCGGTGCGGGCGGAGGAGGACGAGTTGGGTGGATCACGCCAGGTTCTGAAGGTCAAGGAGGAGGAACAGAGAAAGATGGTAGAAGCCGTGCGCGAGAGGATGAAGGACGAAGAGGCCGGCCGCGGCAACGCTGTCGCCAATCTGAAGAAGACGCTGGCTGATAGATACGACCAGACGCGCAGGAGCCGCGGCGGTATTGCCCTCGCCGAGATAAAGGGAGGCAGCTGCCAGGGGTGCCACATCTCCCTGCCGCCACAACTGGTGATAGAGGTGCGCAAGGGCGAGGAGATACTTGACTGTTGCTCCTGCGGCCGTATCCTGTATGTGAAGGATGACGCATGAAGAACGATGTCGCCACCGGGCGGATTCTCAGGCGTGCCCGGCAGGTGATCAAGGAAGAGATGGCGGCCGTGGGCAAAGTCAGGAGCCGCCTCGACGGGAGTTTTCCCCGGGCTGTTCGGGTCCTCCGCCGCTGCCGGGGGAAGGTGGTGGTCAGCGGCATGGGCAAGTCGGGCCTGATCGCCCGTAAGATAGCGGCTACTCTTTCCAGCACCGGTTGTCCCGCCTTTTTTCTCAATCCTGCCGAGGGCCTGCACGGTGACCTCGGCTCTCTGGACAAGCAAGACGTCCTGCTCCTGATATCCAACAGCGGCGAGACGGAGGAACTGACGCGCATACTGCCGCGAGCGAAGGAACTGGGAGTCAAGATCATCTCCCTGCTAGGGGCGGGGAATTCTACCCTCGCGCGGCAAAGCGGCACCGTCATCGATTGCTCGGTGCCAAGCGAGGTCGGCAGGCTGGGGCTGGCCCCCACGGCGAGCACTGCCGGATGCCTGGTAGTGGGAGACGCCCTGGCCATCGTGCTCTCCGAGACCAGGGGATTGACTTCCGGCCAGTTTGCCCGCTTGCACCCGGCGGGCAGCCTGGGGGAAAGGTTGAAGCAGAGCGTGGGCAAAGTCTGCCGGCGGGGGAAGGCCTTGCCGGTCGTCAGGTCTGAGAGTGGGGTGGCGGAAGTGAGCAGGGAGATAAGCCGCAAGGGGTTGGGTGCTGCCCTGGTGTTGTCCCCCGCGGGAGGGCTGCGGGGGATCGTCGTCGACGGCGATTTGCGCCGGGCGATAGGCCGGCGAGGCGCGGACAGGCTCCTGGCCCGGGATCTGATGACCAGGAAGCCGGTGACGATCAAGGAAAGCGAAAATCTCTCCGCTGCCCTACAGCTGATGGAAGACAAGGCGATATACCAGATAGTGGTCGTGGCCCCGCGCGGCAAGGTGGTGGGACTGGTTCATATCCACGATCTGCTAGGAAGAGGGAAGGTTAAGATAGATTGATACTTGCCTTTCCTGCCCCGGCCGGGGAGGAGTTGTGGCGGGGTAATCTTCTTTTGGCCTCGACCGTTGTCTTGTGACAGCCCTGCATCCTTGCCGCCTTGTGACGCAGCGTTGGAAAACAGGTGGTGAGAGTGACTGACACGCCAAAGCAAATACGTCGTCCCTTGCGAAAGCGGCTAAGGAACTTTCTCGGCTACCTCTTGATCCGTTTTGCCCTGTGGTTGGCCGGGTTGCTCAGTTGGCGTGCCGTTCAGCGGCTGGGCAAGGCCCTGGGCCTCTTCGTGTACCTGGTGGCACGTGGCGAGCGGCAGAAAGCACTGGCCAACCTGCGGTTGGCCTATGGCGACAAGTTGTCGGCGCGGCAGAGGAGGGAGATCAGCCGCGCCGTATTTGTTTCACTGGGCCGGGGTTTGTTGGAACTGCTCAGTGTGTTGTCAGGCCGGACGTCACCGCTCGACGTGGTGGCGGAGTTCAAGGGAGGCGAGCACCTTCGCCAGGTGTTGGCCAAGGGCAAGGGGGCGATAGTGGTATCCCCGCACCTCGGCAACTGGGAACTGCTCGGTTTGATAGTTGCCGCCTACGGCTATCGCACCAGCGTGGTTGCGCGTGAGCTTTATGATCCACGCCTGGATAGATTGCTGGAGCGTCTGATGGCCGCTCGGGGAGTGATGCTGGTCAAACGCCAGGGGGCGATGATGGCCACCATGCGCCTGCTGAAGGCCAACCAGATGCTTGGCTTGCTGGTGGACCAGGACACGCGGGTGGAGAGCGTCTTCGCCGATTTCTTCGGCATACCCGCCAAGAGCCCGGTCGGCCCGGTGAAGCTGGCTTATGCCAGTGGCGCGGCGATCATCCCGATCTCCACGCGGCGGGACGAGCAGGGAATGCACCACGTGGTGATCGAGCCGCCCTTGCGCTTGCTGGGCAGCAGGGATGACCAAAGCCACTTATTGGCAGACGTGGCTGCCGGCAACCGGGTGATAGAAGAGCAGGTGCGCGCTTGCCCGGGGCAGTGGGTGTGGATACATGAGAGGTGGAAATCCAGGCCGGAATGAATTACAGTATAATAAGCGTGTCACAAGTTATCGGCATGTTGGCTGCTCGAACTATCAGAGTTGTGGCGGAGCAAGAATGATGAGATCGTTGCTGGTAATTATTTGTCTTGTCTTTTTGGCCGGTTGCGGCGAGCAGGGGGGCGCTGGCGCGGCAAAGGCCAGGGAGGAGAAACGGGCCAACGCCGTGATCGAGGGCCTGAAACTCACCTCCACCGTGCGCGGCAAGAAAGGGTGGGAGTTCTTTGCCGAGGATGCCGAACTTTTTCACGAGCAGAAATTGATAAGGGCCGAGACGATCACAGTGTGTTACTACCGGGACGAGGCGGTGATCTCGACACTTACGGCGCAGAGGTGCCGCCTCAACACGGAGAACAACGATACCTTTGCCTACGGGCAGGTGAAACTGGTCACCGAGAAGGGAGAAGTGCTGTATACCGAGGAACTGTGCTGGCTGGCGGCTACGGAGAGGATATACTCCGATAAGCCGGTGACGGTGCTGCGCGGGGAGAACATCATTTACGCCGACGGCATGAGTTCGGACACCAACCTGGAGAAGGTCAAGTTCCGGGGAGAAGTGCGCATGGAGATAAGGGATGTGGAAGATGCGAAAGAACTCAGGGATTGAGCAGAGGAGA
>CBDVCL010000152.1:0-6077 GCA_965372475.1 uncultured bacterium
CCAGGCCTTATCCAGCTTCGGCGAAGCCTGGGACAAGGCCCGCGCCGCCGCCCCGCCAACGCGCGTCTCCCCGCACGGCGGCGAAAGGACGGCCGATTCCGGCAAGTCCGCTCCCCGCACCAGGACCCGGGCGCCGCGCCGCAAGTTCCGGGGAGGAGTGCCGTCCAGGCGCAGACGATAGGTCTTGCCGCGTGCCTCGAGCAATACCTCCCCCCCGTCCTCGAGGCCCTTTATGCGCGCGAGCACCCTCCCCTGCCGCGCGTCCGATGCCGCGCCCCGCTCGCGGGAAAGATGAATGCTCTCGCCGTGTATTTCAGCGCTTAGTGTGCTCATTGTCCTTCCGGTGAATGGTTGCCGGTGAATGGTGAATAGCGCTCTAAGTCGCCATTCACCAGGAACCTTTCACTACTCACCTTTCTTACTCCTAAGATTGATGATCAATTCCACCTCGCCCACCTCCAGGCCTACCTGCTTGGCAATGGTCAGCGGATTCTGGCCTGCGGACGCCAGCTTGAGCACCTCGTCCATCTTCTCCGGCTGGAATTTCTCGGCGCTATCTTCGCCGCCGCCCTCCCCCGCGGCGCGCGCTTCACCCTTGCCGCCCAGCAATTCCTTCTCCAGGTCCACCTCCGCCTCGCCTGGGATCGGGTCAGAAGGCGCAGCTTCCGCCACCTCATCCGCCACGCCCGTCTCTTCCTGATTCGCCGTTTCGCCGTTTCGCCCCGTCTCCGTTTCGGTTTCTACCACGTCCTCCTCGATCTCCTTCACCTTGGACTTCAGCTCCTCTATCTTCGCCTCCTCCACGCGGTGTGTCTCGGCCGAAACCGGCTCGCTCTCCAGCCTGGCCAGCATCTCCTCGGCCTCCTTCATGCGCGCGCGCAGTTGCTCCTCCAGCGCGGCGCTCTTCTCCTCCGTCTGCTTCACCATGCCCTGTGCGCGTTCACTGCTCTCCAGGAGCTTTGCGCTTAAGCCCTCGATGTCCTCCCTGATCTCGGCAAGGTCCTTCTCGTCGATCACCTGGCGCACCTGCCCGTGCTCGCGCAGGGCCTCGAAGACATAGTGGACAAAGAAAGCGAGGAATGCCACTACTCCTGCCACTACTATTACCAAGCCGATTATTAGAAACTGGATCATATACGTTGTCGCTAGTCGCTGGTCGCTAGCCCTTCGATTGCCCTCAGGGCCTTTCCCGCCCTGAGCAAGCCCTTCGATGCGCTGTCGCTTTCTCAGGGTAGACTCCGCGAGTCGAAGGGTCGCTAGCCAGCAAATCACGCCTTGATATCAATGCTATTCCCCAGGCCTTCCTGGCTTTGTTCCGCGTCCCCCGTGCCCGAGTTCTTTACTTCTCCGCCTGTGCCACGAGACTTGGCGGCACGCGGCGTCGGCGTTTCCTTTTCCCGCCGCTCCTCCTCGCTCTTCTCCTCGTTGTCTATTGCCTCGCGCTTGGCCTTGGCGTTGCTCTGCAGGACCTGGTCCTGCTGCCGCAGGGCGGTCTTGTTGGCCTCGTCGACGTTGGCCTGCTGCTGAACCACCACGGCGTTCTGCTGGTTCTGCTGGATCGCCCCCACATCGAGGCTTTTCGTTATTACCACGTTCAGGTCTATTGCTCGCATTGTCTCGTTCCTCGTCCCTCGTGAAGCGTATCTCGTCCGGCACGCTTCACGATCGACGCTTCACGCTTCACGCACCTAACCCGAATACGGCCCAACCTTCACTTCCCCCTCGCTCTCCATTAGCGTGCAGTACTTCAACTCCTCCGTGATCATGCGGGTCGCCTCGTGGATCTTCACCTTTACGCCTGTAAATACCGTCTGCGCGATATTGACCTTGGCCGGGGCCTTGTGCCCATCCTCCTCGCCCTGCCCCTCTACCAGCTTCTCCAGCTCCTGGAAGCGTGTGGTCATCTGGTTCAGGTCGCCCATCTGCTGTACCTGGGCCTTGGTCATCTTCTGCAATAGTTCCTGCTTCACCTCGGGCAGTTCCCCATCCTTCTGCCGCAGGGCCTTGAGGTAGTCCACGCCCTTCTTTGTCCGGTCCAGTTCCTCTTTCATCGCCGTTATTTTCTTCTCCAGTTCCTCCACCTCCTCGACCACCCCGGGCAGGGAGCCGACGACTATCTCGGTGGGCGTGGCCATGTGATTGCCGAGGATGGCCGCGTTCACGGTCTTACCGGCGATGACCTTGCCGCCGACGATGGTGCCCTTGGAACCGGCGACGTTTACCACCTCCTGGCAGACCACGTCGCTGGCAAGGATCGCCTGGTGCACTGTGAGCACCTTGTCCACCTCCACCTTCTTGGCGTTATTGATATACTTGATCGTCGCTTCCCCGCCGCACTTGATGGTGCCCTTGTCCTGCCCCATGAAACCGCCGTTGATGATCAGGTTGCCGCCGCACTCCAGGTGCGCGGCGTCCGCCACCCCCTTGATGATGATATCTTCACCGGCCTTGATCTTGAAATCCGCCTTGACATCACCGCCGATGATAACGGTGCCAAGAAAATCGATGTTGCCGATCGAGAAGTCGACGTCGCCCTTCACCTCGTAGATAGACTTCACGGTGATCTCGTTATCCTTGATGATCACCTGGCCGCTTATCTCCGAGAAGATCAGGTTGGGGTCTTTTTCTGATACCTTCACACCCGCGCCCGCCTTGACCTCGATGTCCTTGCCGTCCTCGGCCGGGATCTCCACGCCGCGCACGGTCATGCCGGTCTGGCCCATGGTTGCCTCAATCTTACGCACCAGTTCCACATTCTCGGCCACGTTCTCGATCTGGCCCGTTTCGCGGAAGTCCACGTGCTCATCGGCCTTCTTTTTCCCGTCTTTCGCCTCCTCCTCCTTCTCAGCGCCGGCCTTGGCTTCATCCCCGCCCTCCTCCCCGGCCAGGGCCCGGCGGAAGATGTAATCCAAGTGGGCATCGACGCCATCGGCCTTCGGCTTGCCCCCGGCTACGTCCACCTCGATGGGATCGGCCATGAAGTTCTCCTCGGCCATCCTCTTCAGGTAAGGTTCCATCTCCTCGAAGGCGTCCTCGTAGATCCCGTAGCTCACGCCGCTCTCCGTCACGGCTCGCCGGATGTCCTCCTGCGTTATCGGCTTGCCCTTCTCATCCTGGGGCGGGATCACGGTAACCTTGGCCGTCATCTCTTCCGCATCCACTTCGATGAAGCACTGCCCGTCGGTCGTCTCCGTATCTATCTGCAGGCCTTCGGCCTGCGCCTCCGCCGCGGCGGCAGGATCCTTTGGATCCTTGGGTTGCGTCCCTGCTGTCTCTGCCATGATCATTCCTCCTTTTTCTCGTCCCTCGTTCCTTGTGAAGCGCATTTCGTGAATCCATCTCTACGCCTCACGCTTCACGAATAACGATTCACGCTTATGGGTGACTCCTATCAACCCGCCGTCATTCTCGCCCTCAGCTTGATTACCGCCCGGCTGCAGAGTTGCGAGACCCGGGACTCCGAGACCTCTAACACCTGACCGATCTCCTTCAGGGTCAGTTTATCATAATAATATAATGAAATCACTGTCCGCTCCACCTCTTCAAGCCCGTCTATGTGCTCGGCCAGGCTTTCGATCAGCTCGGCCTTTTCCAGCCTGGCCGCCGGATCCTCTTGCTTCTTGTCGGAAACCATCTCCGCCAGGGTAGCTTCGCCGCCGTCCTTGCCTCTCACCACTACCCCGTCCAGGGAAAGGATGGAGGAGGCGCGCACTTCAAAAAGCCATCTCGACAGCTCCTCCCCGCTTACACCCAGCTCGGCAGCCACCTCCGCCTCGTCCGCCCGCCGGCCATGCTTCCTTTCCAGCCGCTGATATGCAGCCTCCACCCGCCGCGCCTTCTGCCGCAGTGAACGAGGCGCCCAATCCATCTCGCGCAATTCATCCATCACCGCGCCGTAGATGCGCCTGCCGCTGTAGCTCTCGAAGCGCACCTTCAGCTCCGGCCGAAACTTTTCGATCGCCTCCATCACGCCGATGAGGCCGGCCGAAAGCAGGTCCTCCCGCCGGTTCTGATATACGCCGGGAGGGATCACCCCCCCTATCCTCTCCACCACGTATCTCACCAGAGGAGAGTATCTCTCTATCAGTTTCTCCCGCAGAGCGGGGTCCCCGCTTTCCTTATATTCCCGCCATAGTCGTTCAACGTCCTCGGCCATCTATCCTTCCTCCGGCTCAGTGCTGAGCGCGCAAATCCGGGGCAACGAACTTGAGAGTCAACCAACGAATCTGCGGGTCGAAGCACTGGTTTAACTTTCCGGAGCGGACCTCGGCCTGCTATGCTCCTCGACCTCTTCGCCAACTCCCGGCTCCCCTGGAGTTTCCTCCTGCGCCAAAGCCGCGCCGGGCAAGCCGCCGGGCACTTCCGCCCCCGCGGCGTAACCGTTTTCACCGCCGATAACGGCGTCAACCATCGAACCGCGAGCCGGCAGCGCCGCCTCAGATCCCTGTCCCAGGTGGAAGCCAGGGGAATGAGTTTCCACAGCCCTGGCCAGGAACACCCCGCCCGCGCCGAATAACAACAGGGCCAGCAGACCGAAGAACAACACCGCGCTCAGGTTGGCGCCGAAGAAGAAACATACAACCATCACCGCGAAGAAGCCGAAAAGGCCGCTGACGAAGCCGAGGCTGATGGCAAAGTCGCCGCCGCTTCCCGCCGTTTCCCATAGGCGCTTCCGCTTTCCCTTCAAGAGGCCCATCCTCACCCGTTCCTGCCGGGCAAGCTGCTCCTGGCGTTGCTGGTAGTCACGGTGACGGACCTCGTGCTGGCCCTTAAGCCACTTCTGATAGCGGTCGATCCTCGTCCGCCGCGCCTTCTCCTTCCCCTTCTCTCGCCCCAAAGCTTCTTTCACGCGCCGGCGGTTCGCGCCCTGGATCTCCTTGACCATCTTCTTGAAGAGTTTCTTCTTATCCCTGGCGCGGTGCTCCCGCTCCTTCTCGATGCGGCGCGCTTCCTTTTCCGTAAAATCCGGTTTAGCCATTATGCTGCTCCTTGTTTCTTTCAGTTAACGACATGCCGAAGTCGGACGTCGGAAATCGGATGTCGGACACGCTGCGCCGAGTTTCCGACTTCAGACTTCAGACCTCCGACTTCCCATTCCCTCACCTCTTAAGCGCGCTATACACCCTTATCCATCCCATCGGCAACTCCCTTTAATCCTTTAGCCCTTTTCCTTGCCAAAGACCCGGGCCAGGGTGCCGAAGAACCCGGCTATGCCGCCGCGACCCGCCTCGTCCCCCCCGGCGCCGCCCAGCTTGGCGGCGATGTTGTTTATGCACTTGGCCGCGTTGCTTGCCGGAGCGCCGACAAGCAAGGCCCTCTGCTCGCGCACCGCCTGCGGCATATTCTTGTCGTATAATATGTAACCAAGGTTCGCCACCTCGCGGCCGAGGAACTTCTTCGCCAGGATTATTATTTTGTTGCTGGCCTCGCGCGCGTCACGCAGGTCGCGCACCATGTTCACCACCAGCTTCATCTTCTGGTTCGGGTTCTCCCGCGTCACCACCTTGATGATGCCGTAAGCGTCCATCAGCGAAGTGGGTTCCGGCGTGGTGATCACCACCACCTCCTGCGCGGCGAGAACAAAAGAGAGGGTGTTGCGGGACATGCCGGCGGCAGTGTCCACCACCAGCATGTCGGCCGAACCTTCCAGCAGGCCCAGGTCCGCCACGAAACGCTGCCGCGCCTCCTCGCCGATGTATGCCAGTTCGCGCACGCCGCCGCTGCCGGAGGGGATTATCCTCACCCCTTCCGGGCCCTCGATTATTATCTCCTCCAGTTCCCTTTCACCCGTGAGGACGTGGCTAAGGTTGAAGCGCGGGATGATGCCCAGGCACACGTCCACGTTTGCCAGGCCCAGGTCGGCGTCCATCAGCAACACTCGCTTGCCCTGGCGGGCAAGCGCTATGGACAGGTTGATCGAGAGATTGGTCTTGCCCACGCCTCCCTTGCCGCTGGTGACAGCGATCACGCGCGCCTTGGGCGGGGCGACCGCCTTAACACCGGCCTCTTGCTCGCGCCGCACCATCTCTCTCAGTTTTTCCGCTTGGTCTTCCATTGTCGTCGCTCGACTATCGTGC
>CBDVCL010000153.1:0-6031 GCA_965372475.1 uncultured bacterium
GGGTTTTTCTTAACGACCTGTGAAGACAGTTTCTTTGTAAGGGCGTTTGTCATCTGCGACAGACTATCGAGTTCGCTCAACGTAGTGTTAGTCTCCTTCTTGTGTTTTCTTTCGTTTGGTAAGAAGTTAACCCAATACTCACTACCCAATACTCAATACCCACTGCTATCTTCCTCACTTCCATCGTACCACTCCCCCCCGACAAAAACGGGCACTTGGCGGCAAAAACCCCCCATTTTCTTGAAAACGACCCGCATTACCCCTGAACAGGGCTTTTTACGCTAGACAAGGTGCCAAAATTATGCTAAACTAATGTGCTTTTTTCGGAGAATGGGGATAAAGCATGGTAATTGACTATCTGCTGGGAAAATTCTCAAATGACGTGGCCATCGACTTGGGCACGGCCACGACCCTCGTATATGTCAAGGGTAAGGGCATAATGCTGAGCGAACCCTCCATCGTCGCTATCCGCAAGGGCACGGACACGGTGATGGCGGTTGGGGAGGAAGCCAAGGAAATGCTTGGCAAGACTCCCGGATATATCACGGCAATACGCCCGATGCGCGATGGCGTCATCGCCGACTTCGAGATCACCGAGCGTATGCTTCGCTATTTCATACAGAGAGTGCATAAACGGGACTCGATGATAAAGCCGCGTATCATCATCAGCGTCCCTTCAGGCGTTACCGAGGTGGAGAAACGCGCCGTGCGAGATTCAGCGGAGCAGGCGGGGGCCCGGGCGGTCTACCTGATAGAGGAGCCCATGGCCGCGGCGATCGGTGCGGGGATGCCTATCTCGGAGCCTTCGGGCAGCATGATCGTTGATATCGGGGGCGGCACCACGGAGGTGGCGGTTATTTCGCTCGGCGGCATCGTCTACGGGATGTCGGAGCGGGTAGCGGGGGACGAGATGGATGAGGCGATCATCTCCTACCTGAAGAGAATGTACAACGTGTTTATCGGTGAGCGAACCGCGGAAAAGGTGAAAAAGGAGATAGGATCCGCCTTCCCCATGGAAAACGAGAGCAAGATGGATGTGAAGGGAAGAGATATGGTCACCGGGCTGCCGCGGACGCTGGTCGTACGCTCAGAGGAGATACGCGAGGCCCTGGACGAGCCCTTGAGCGTGATAATAGAGACGGTGAAGACGACTTTGGAACGGACGCCGCCGGAGCTATCGGCGGACATCGTGGACAGGGGCATAGTGCTGGCCGGCGGCGCCTCGCTCCTGAATAACCTGGATGAGCGCCTGCGAGAGGAAACGGGGGTGCCTGTTAACCGCGCCGATGACCCGGTGACGGCGGTTGTCCTGGGCGCGGGAAAGGTATTGGACGAGTCGATAGACTTCCTCAAGCAGGTCGCCATCCCGGAAAAAGAGATCTATTAGCTTTGGGCCTATCCATGCAGTAGTGGCGGCCTGGAGTTTACCCGCCATAGTCTGTGCTCCGAGCCGTCGAAGTAATACTGACGGAGCACCGACGACGGCGGGCGGACGCGGGGGCGGATCATGACAGGCATGGCCGGGACAATTAGTCTCGGCTTTTCGTTATGGGTAATTGGTGCTTCCTTCTTGCCCGGATTAGCCATATACTACCGGGAAGGATAAGCGTGTCGAGCTCATCGCGCTCCGCTAGAAGCGTATATAGTAGCGGAGACCCTTCGCCGTAGGGGCGTATTGCAATACGCCCCTACGCTTGAGGTTTTCGCGCCTGCGGCATAAGCAAGATACGCTATCAAGTTGACGTTTTTCTTGCACCCGGTAATGATCTGGATATAGGTTCTGACAATGGCGAAACGCTCCGGCATAAGCTCCGAGAGATTGGCGTCAATCTTGCTGTTCCTGGCCGTTACGGCCTTCATCATCTCGTTTAACCTCAGCGGCAATCCCTTCGTCGAACACCTGAAGTACTATCTCAGTTTGCCATTCAGCCCCGTGCGCCGGGCAGTGCAGGAGAGCGGCAGGAGCTGGCGGGAGTTCCTCGAAAGGCACCGCAGCGTGGAAGGAGTGTACCGGCGGAATGCGGCATTGGCAGAGGAGCTGGCCCGTATCAAGGGGAAGCAGGCCGACTACCGCCAGGTGCTGAAGGAGAACGCGGAACTCAGGCGGCTGCTCGGCTACCGGGAGAGGAGCGGCGAGAAGCTGAGCTTGGCATATGTCCTGGGGCGCGATATGAACATATGGCGCCAGGGGTTACTGATAGACGTTGGAGCAGTTGACGGGGTAAGAAAGGACATCGTCTGCTTGGGTGAAGGATGCCTGGTGGGGAAGACGGTCCAGGTCAATCGGCACCAATCGCTGGTGATGCTGATTACGGATATCGCCAGCAGCGTCAGCGCGCTGGACACGCGTTCGGCAGCGCAGGGGGTGGTGTGCGGGGCGGGGCCGGGCCGTTTGGATTTCAGGTATCTGGCCGCGGACGCAGACGTCAAGGTGGGCGATAGTATCACCTCCAGCGGATCGGGCGGGGTATATCCGCGCGGCTACCCGCTGGGGACAGTGACGGGGGTTACCCTCTCTGTTGACCGCTTGAATTTGCGGGTGAAACTGCGGCCGGCTGCAGGCCTGGAGGGGCTGGGGCATATCTTTCTGCTGGCTGAACTGAAAGAACGGGGTAAGCGATGAGGAACCTGCGTCTTTGGGCCCTGGCCCTGGCGGCCTTACTGGTGCAGTTACTGGTGCTGAGCGAGATCCGCCCATGGGGGACCCCGGCGAACGTGATCAACGTGCTGACGATCGGCTTTGGCCTGGCTGGAAACTGGGGTGGAGTCCTGGTCGCGGGGCTCTTGCCTTCCCTGGTGCTGGAGGCGTTCTCGCTGGGAGGTCTCGGCCTGGCCGGCCTGGGACTTCTGGCCTCCGCCTATTTCGTCTATCGCCTGCGCGATGTCTTCGGCACTGAGAGTGTGAACCGCTTCTTTTGCCTGGCGTTGGGGCTGGCCCTTAACCAGGCCTTGCAGTTTTGCTGCCTCCACGCCTCGGGCGTTTTGGCCGTGGGGCAGGCGGGCGCCTGGCGCGTCCTGCTTCGCGGTACGGGCATGGACGTCGCTCTTGCTCTGCCGCTTTATCTGGGAGCGCTTGTGATAAGCAGGCGGATGGCACGGGGCAGAGTGTAGCCTGGCTGGCGAAGATTACTACGCGCTTCGCGCTTCTGTAGTTTGCGTTTCGCTATCGACGTAATACGCGTTCGGCGGCGGATCAAGGGAAAACACTATGTCAAGGCTGGTCGACTACAAGGTCGCCTACGAGGCGCAATACGAGAGGAGGGGTAACAAGTGCTTGCTCCTCGGCGGCTTGCTCTTGGCCCTCCTGGTGAGTCGCCTGCTTTATCTCCAGGTGTTGCGCTTCGAGGAATACCAACGGCTCTCCGGCCGCAACCATATCCGCCTTGTGCCAGAGGCGGCGGCGCGGGGCTCGATTTACGACCGGCACGGGGAACTGCTGGTGAGGAACATACCCGGCTATCAGCTGTGCGTGGTGCCGGGAGAAACGGGCTCGCTTGAGCAACTGCTCGAACGGTTGGCTGCCCTGGCCGGGGTGGATGCCGCGGCGGCACGCTTGGAGCTGGCGAAGGTGGGGCGGCGGCTCTATCAACCGGTGCCGTTACTGAGCGGCCTGAGCACGGAGGTGATCGGCAAGCTGGAGGAGCGTAAAGGAGAACTGCCGGGGGTAATGATCAGGAAGCAGCCGCGGCGGCACTACGTTAACGGGCGCTTCCTCGCCCATGTCCTGGGGTATACGGGGCCCGTGAGCAAAGAGGAGCTGGCCCGCGCCGAGTGGCGTGGCAAGGCCAGGCCCTATGAGAAGGTGGGCAAGTGCGGGGTCGAGAAGAGCTACGATGCCGAGTTGCGCGGCAGGACAGGCGGCACCCAGGTGGAGGTGGACTCGCGCGGTAGGCACCTGCGCACTGTCGCCGAGAAGAAGCCCAGCTTGGGCGACGACCTATACCTGACCATAGACCTTTCTCTGCAACGGTCCTGCGAAGAGATCTTGGAAGGTTTTCATGGCGCGATAATGGCGCTCGACCCCCGCAACGGTGAGATCCTGGCGATGGTCAGCAAGCCGGACTTCGATCCTAATGAGTTTGCGGCGCGGATCACGCGGGAACGCTGGCAGGAATTGACCGCAGACGAGGGGTATCCCCTGCAGAACAAGAACATACAGGGCGAGTATCCGCCGGGTTCGATCTACAAGCTAGTGACTGCTGTGGCGGCGCTGGAGACAAGGGTGATAAGTCCCTACCAATCCTATCTTTGCCAGGGGGTCGTGAATTTCCGCGACTGGCCTTACCGATGCTGGAAAGAGCACGGCCACGGCTGGACGGACATGAACAGGGCGCTGATAGAATCCTGCGACATCTACTTCTACCGGGCCGGAATCAAGGCCAAGGTGGACGCGCTCAACCGTTACTCGCTGATGCTGGGACTGGGCGAGGAGAGCGGCGTGGACTTGCCGGGCGAGAAGGCGGGGTTGGTGCCCAGCGCTCCCTGGAAGAGAAAACGGTACGGGCGCGCCTGGTATTACGGCAACACCATCCAGATGTCGATAGGCCAGGGGTTCCTTCTTGCGACGCCCATCCAGATGGCTTGCCTCATGGCTGCCTTCGGGGAAAGCGGCACGCTGTACCGGCCGCATCTTTTGAAGGAGCTCCGTTCTCCTGATGGGGAGATGGTACGGGCCTATAAGCCTGAGGTGAACTCTAGCTTGCTGGTGTCCAAGCGGACGATGAAGATCCTGAGGCGGGCACTGTGGGGCGTGGTAAACGTGCGGCGCGGCACGGGGGTGCGGGGACGGCTGAGAACGGTGAGCGTGGCCGGCAAGACATCCACCGCGGAGAATCCGCAAGGTGAGCCGCACGGCGTATTCGCTTGTTACGCCCCCAGCGATGAGCCGCGCCTGGTGATGATGGTGATGCTCGAGAACGGCGGCGAAGGCGGACGCACGGCAGCGCCGATGGCCAAGTACCTGCTCGAGGTGTATTTTGGCCTGAAGCACGACCTAGAGATGGAAGAGATCAAGCAGATCGTGCGGAAGGAAATGGACCGTGGCTAACTTGCGCGTGTATCGTGGATTGGACTACGCCTTGCTGGGCAGCATCTTGTTCCTCACCCTCTTTGGAGTGGTAAATATTTATTCGGCGGGCCACAGCATCGCCGGCATGGGCGGCCTCTACGAGAGGCAGTTGATCTGGGTGTCTATCAGCATCGTCGTCTTCCTCGTCCTGCTCGCTGTTGATTTCAACCTGTTTATCGAACTGGGATACAAGATCTACATCTTTTCGCTTTCGCTGCAGGTCCTGGTGCTCATCGTGGGATCTGTTGTCTCGGGTTCGAGGCGCTGGTTCAATATCTTCGGCGTGATGTACTTCCAACCATCGGAGTTGGCGAAGCTGGCTCTCGTCCTGGCGGTGGCCAAGTGTATTAGCGAGGGCCGCGATGACACGACGCTGTCACCGCCTCTGCTTAAGCCGTTGCTGCTGACCTGCCTCATGGCGCCGCTGGTCTACCTCCAGCCCGATTTGGGCACGTCCTTGCTCTTCCTGCCCGTGTCGTTGGTGATGCTCTACGTGGCGGGGGTGGCATGGCGCCGCATGGCCAGGTTATTGCTCTTTTTGCTGGGCCTTGGCCCATTTATGTGGTTTGGCTTGCAAGACTACCAGCGGGACAGGCTAAGGGTCTTCCTCAACCCTGAATACGACCCGCTGGGAGCGGGGTACAACATCATCCAGTCGAAGATAGCTATAGGTTCAGGCGGCCTTTTCGGCAAGGGCTGGCTTGGTGGGAGCCAGACCCAGCTCAGCTTCATCCCCGAGCATCACACCGACTTCATCTTCGCGGTGATCGGAGAGGAATGGGGTTTTGTTGGCTGCCTCTTGATTTTATGCCTCTATTCATATATAATTGTTAAGGGAGTGAGTATTGCGCTCAAGACTCGCAAGGAAAGCGCAGCCCTGGTCGCCTTCGGTTTGATAGTGATGTTCGGCCTGCAGGTCGGCACGAACATCGGCATGAGCCTGGGCCTATTGCCCGTGACGGG
>CBDVCL010000154.1:0-6005 GCA_965372475.1 uncultured bacterium
TGACCCGAACATTCTCGTTAATTCAGCAAATGTATGTGTGGCGTGGCGAGATGGCACTGATTACAATGGCGCGGGACCGGATTGGGATATATTCTTTAAAGCCAAGTCAATAGGTGGGAGCTGGACGACGGCAACCATAACTCCTACGCCTACCGTAGGCGGGACACATACCACCACGCGGACCAGGAGCTTGACGACCACGACTACCCACACCCCCACGGCCAGCCCAACGGCCACCGAGCCAGTGAGTCGGACTGAAACCGATACGCCGCCGCCGAGCGCTACGGCCAGCCCCAGCGCCACGGTCACCCTTACCGCAACGCCTTTGCCCCCTGCCGAACCGCAGTTATCCCTGGAGAAATTGGCGCCCGAGTCCGTGGAAAAGGAAGGGACGCTGGAATACAGGATCGTCTACCGCAATGACGGGGGCGGCGGCATCGTCAACCTGAGGATCAGCGACACCGTGCCCGCGGAATTCAGTTACGTTGATTCTTCGGGGAGTCTGAACGGCAACGTGGTCAGCTGGGCCGTCGGCAATGTCGCCCCGGGCGCGAGCGGCACGCTGGCGCTGGAGGTGCGCGCGCACGAGGAAGCGGAGGGGACACTGGTGAGCAACACCGCTTACGGCGCCTACGACGCGGCCTGGGACGGCCTGCCCCGCACGCCTGTCAGCGCCGAGAACGAGATATGGGTGCTGACCGAGCCGGCCTTTTACATCTCGCGCAACATTTTTAATCCCGAGGCGGGCGAAACGGTGAAGCTTACCTGGAAGATCAACGCGCGGGACAAGGTCTTCCTCGGCGTCTACAACACGGCGGGAGAGCTGGTGCGGGTACTGCACCGCGGCCCGGCGACGCGCTTCGCCATGGGGGAGACGCACTGGGACGGCCGCAACGATGAGGGGGACATGGTCGCGAGCGGCGTGTATATCATCTACCTGGAAAGCGCCCGCAGCTACTCTGCCAAGGTGGCGGTTATCAAGTAGGGCGGTAGATTAGGGGAGATAATCTGGTTGGCCAGGTCATGCCTGGGGGACGCTCCCCTGTACCATTCGTGCTCTGCACTCAGGTACAGGGTAAACTTCAGCTGGTCCAGTTACCGATAATCCGCCGCCATTGGCGGTTTTTCTTTTTCACACGGTGTATTCCGCTCTGGGTACGAACGCTTCGGGCGCGGAAGAAAGATTTCTTCCGGCACACCCCCGTTTTTGTCATCCCCCGGTGGTACACTGGTGGAGTGAAAGATGGCCTTTCAGTGATAGACCGCAACCACACCAGACAACCTGGAGCGGTCTATGGATAGGAGTATGAGAAAAGGGGGGATTATGGGCGATAAGTCACTGGTGCCGGTGGAAAGAATAGAGAGGCTGATACTGTTGGTTCGTGGCGAGAAGGTGATGCTGGACTCGCATCTGGCGGAGCTCTATGGCGTCGAAACCAAGGCCTTGAATCGTGCGGTGACTAGGAATATCGAGCGCTTCCCCGGGCGATTCATGTTCGAACTGACAAGGGAAGAATCCAACAACTTGAAGTACCATTTTGGCACTTCAAGTTGGGGCGGCAAACGCAAGTTGCCGAGGGTGTTTACCGAGCAGGGGATAGCGATGCTCTCCAGCGTCCTGAGAAGCAAGAAGGCGATCCAGATCAACATCAAGATCGTGGATGCTTTTGTACGCTTGCGGAGGGTGCTGGAGACAAATAGGGAGCTGGCGCGGAAGATAAGAATCCCCGGGCTGATGCCCGCGGTATTCTTGTTCTGATATGTGCGCTCGCTTCGCGAACGATATTATACTGCGCTTCACCCACGAGCTTACGCTCGTGGTACTCGCGCCCACAGAATAGACGAGCTGGACAAGCGCGTGGGTGACCACGACCGGGTGATAACGGTGCTGATAGAGGAAATCCGTAGGCTTACTTCGCCGCCCGAGAAGCCCAAGCGACGTATCGGCTTCAGGTAGAGAGGTATGCCGTTGCTTTTCCCCGGCGCTTGGCGGATAATGCCTTCAAGCGAGCAGATCGTACATAGGACATCGTATATCGTGAAGCGACAAGTTCTGCATATCGCAAACAGGACATCGTATAGCGCGGAGCGACAAGCTTCGCTTATCGTGAAGCGACTAACGATTACAGGCATTTGCCTCGCGGTGGCGGGGCTGGCGCTGGCGCGCACCTACTATGTTATCCCCCTGAAGAAGAGCTACACCTACCAGGAGATCAGGCACTTCCTGCATACCACCATCGGCACGGGGGATTACTACGGCAGGGAGCGCATCGTCAAGTGGACGAAGGACATCAGGATACGCTGTTACGGCGAGGTCGAAGCCCAGGACGTGAAGACGATAAAGTACGTGGCGCACCAGTTCAAGCGCCTCGTCAAAGGGGTGGACATCGCCATGAGCGATGAAGACGCGAACATGAAGTTCTTCTTCATCCCTGAGGAGCAGATCACCTTCCACCTCGGCGACGTGCACGAACGGCAATTCGAATACGGCGCGATATGCCGGCCCATGGACACGGACGGTGTGATGGACGGCGCGATAATCTTCATCCCCTCGGAGCAGGGGGGAGAGTTCCGCTACGTATTGATAAAACACGAGATGATGCACTGCCTCGGCCTGATGAACCATAACCAGTATGCGGCTAGCTACCTCTACGAGGGCCCCGAGCGCAAACAGGTGAAGGGCTTTCATCCCATGGACACGGTGGCTATCCAACTGCTGTATATCCCCTCGGTAAAACCGAACATGAACAGGGAACAGACGGAGCAAGCCCTGAGCAAGAAAGGCATCGTAGGGAAATGAATATGCTGACCCCATTCGGCATCATCAGAATGTGCCTCGCGGCAGGTCTGGCCCTGGCCGTGGTTGACACGCGGGCCGACGAGGTGAGGAAGATGAAGGAGAGCAAGTTGGTGGAATGCAGTGCCGACCCCGCTTCGCTTAGCTTCTATATAGAAGAGAGGCAGGGAGAAGAAGGGAAGGTCTACACGCTGATACTGGAGAACTACGTCGGCAACTGCTGGGTCTTTGTGCGCGACGACACCGAATCGCTGGTGATAACGGCGGCAGGAGAGGAGACAGGCCTCAAGCCGCGCGGGAGCTTCAGCTACCGCAAGCGGGGCCACGCCAAGGAACTCACCTACTATGATATCAACATAGCGATCCTGAACCAGCTCGCCGCCGCGGAGAAGGTGGATTTGAAGATAGTCTGCGAGAACTTCACGCTCAAGCGCTGTTTCAACAAGGACAATTTCAAGAAGCTACTGGAGTTCATGGGGAGATCACCAAGATGAAGAAGCTGAGAGTGATAGTATTCACGGCGCATCCTGACGAGGCGGAGTGTTACACGCAGTCTTAGGGGACGGTCCGTAACTAGTCCAGTATGAAATCGGCAGCAGGGAAGAAGGTGGAAGGAGTGAGGTATCAGGGGACGCACTTCACCGCTTAGGATGGTGGCTGTCTTTTAATCCTTGATATCATCGTAGCACCCGCCTTCGCCCCCGCGTCTGCTTGTCAGCAGACAAGCGCGGGGGCTACGGCGTGCCAGGCCGCCCCCCGACCCTACTTCGCCCAACGGGCTTCGTAGGGCAGGCAAAAACGGGCAGTTCCCATTGACCTTCCCCGGCGCTTGGAGCATAATGCGGGAATCATGCGAATGCGTCCCTTTCGAGCCAGCTTGACGGTTGTGGCAGCGCTTGCCTTCCTGTGCGGATGCACGAGCTTCGAGATAGAAGACGTACCCATCCTTGAAAAGCCCATCGATGTGTCCGCTTCCCTGGATTACGAAGAACATTTCTTCGAGGAAGAGTTCAACTCACTCATCAAGAAAGCGAGAAGTGAATATTACCTGGGCGACGGGGTGTGGAAAAATGACATGGGTTATGGGGACGGTGGTTGCGCTGTCCTGCATGGTGCGCTCCTGTTCTACCGTGCGGGGGTCGAACACGACCTGGGGCACTACGTTGACATTGCCAGGGGATGCTCGGACCGCGCCTATCGGCTGTTAAGCGAATCCCGCATGGAGTTCATCCTGCTGAAGAGACGCTTCATCCCTTTTCTTGCCTTCCCGTCGATGATCGTTGCCCTCGAATACGAGGATAGGCCGGATTACGTCAAGCAGATCGAGAAGACGCTGGGAAAGTCAGACGGCTACATCAGGCTGTTCTTTGGGCAGGTAAACAAATACAGCGGCTTCTTCGCGCCGATGGCGGGGTACGGCAATATCCTGTACTACCTGCGCACGCATGACAAGGCCGACGCCGTGAGGGGCATCAACTACCTGTTACAGACGGACAGGAGGTATTGGAGTAAGAACGGGGTCACTAACAGGTGGCGATACCAGGGGAAGGGAGTGGGACTCAAGCTGGATGAGGCGAACGAAATCACACATGTGAAGAAGGACACTCCCGCGGCGAGAGCGCGACTGAAGAAAGGGGATAAGGTCATCCGCGTCGAATACGATGAGAAGCAGCTAGCCCCTCAGGCCCTGACCAGGGAGAGAGCGGCATACGACGCATTCAAGGTGATCTTTGAAAGGGAAGGGGAAGAGAAGACCACCTATATCGGCCTGACCGAACGGGCGGGTGGTTTCGCCCTGTCTTTGAATATGGCGGCGCTAGCCAACGCATACAGAGTGACGGGAGACGCTAGGTGGTTAGACTATGCAAAGGAGATACGCGACCATTTTGAGCAAACAAGGTGGGACGCAGGGGGCGGTGGGTATTTCGATGACTTGTTCTTTGGGGGCAAGACGCTGTCGTCGAACAACAACGTCGCCTGGGCTTACCTTGACCTATACGAGGTGACGGGGGACAAGTGGTATCTCGATAAGGCGGTCGAGATTACCCGCAGCGTCTACGGCATCTTCTACGACAGGAAGAGCGGCATGCTGCTCCACGACACCTGGGCCATCGAGAAGGGGGAAACGCGACTGTGCTCCGGCTGTACCTTGCTGTTCCTATATAACGTCTACCGCATCAACGATGGGACGCTAAATATACACTAATCTAGCTTGAGCGAATGACGGTGCCAGGTCCCTGAACCAGTGCCATGAACCAGTGCCATGAACCAGTGCGAAGCACGGTTCACGGCAAGCGCCGCACGATTCATGGCAAGCGCCGCACGGTTCGGGGCATGCTTTCCGCCTTCGCGCTCTCTCTAAGGGCGCTATTTCCTGTCCGAGGCTAACAGCTTTTCCCATTCCGCCGGAGAGCGTTCGAAGCTCCTCGTGTGCCAGGCACTCACTACGCCGATATCATAACCATATTTCATTCTAACCACCAACCTGTCTTTGTCCCGGGCAGGAGGGTACTCCTTGAGCACGATCGCCGCGATCGCGCGCGCCGTATCCTCTGCCACCTCAGCGGGCTGTCTCAACCTTACCTCCGCATCGAGTATCTGTAGCTTCTTCTTCGCGCCAGTGGTGTTTCCTTCGGAGTCATGTATGAATTCCAGGTTGATGCTTGTCAGGTTTTCCTCAAAGTGAAACGTCGTCGAGGATGTGTCTCCGTCTAGCTTAACGTCCGTTTCGATCTTGATGCTCTTGACGAGCTCTTTCAAGCTAACTTCCCGGCCATTTATCACCTTGGATTCGGCTATTGCCGACTGAACGGCCTTGAGCTGTTTCCTCTCAGGTAGCCGCGTCAGGTAGACGTGCGAGGGGATGGCTCCCACTATCCAGATCAAGAGCACCACCCAGTGCAGCTTCCATATCGGACGAGCATCTACTATACCTCGCACTGGCACGGTGACCACGTAGGAATCGACCACCACGTCATGCAACGACTGCCTGGTGCGCCGGTTGAATAGGAAGAGGTAGACGGTCATGCCCGCCAGCGCGATGGCGATGGGAGCCAGCAAGCTAGTGCTAGCAAGTGAATGGTCTACCAGGCGCGGCGCGAATAGCACGAACCCCCTCAAGCATGCTTTGAGTGGGGTGAGAAATCTTCCCTGGCCGTCTACCACCCGGATGTTCAGCAAGCGCTTGCCCAGGGTTTGCCCCCGACCG
>CBDVCL010000155.1:0-6001 GCA_965372475.1 uncultured bacterium
CAAGGACGTGCCCCGCTGGCGTGTGGAGATAGTCGACGAGCGGCAGCGGGTGGTACGCAGTTTCGATTACCGCCGCGACCTCGGCAAAGGGCGGGACGAGAAGGGGCGCATCACGCTCAGGGTAGGGGACGAGGACGGCAAGACCGTGATGGTGAGGCACCTGAAGGAGGGCGCGGGAGGAATGCTCTACTGGCAGGTGGGGGAAGGCAAGGATGGGAGCGCTTATGATTGCGGTAGTTACGAGTACCGACTGATAGCGGAAGGCCTTGACGGCAAGCGCACGCGCATTTCAGGGCCGATGCTGGGCATGGACCTGGGAGTGATGCTCTCACTGCCGGGCGGCAAGAGCATCCCCGCCCTGGCGGGATGCCGCGCCGAGGTGTGCGTGAGCGATAAGGACGCCGTGCGCCGCGCACGTGCCTGGGTGGTGGACAAGGGCACCGGCAAGAAGACGCGCGTGCTGGACTTCGGCGAGTTTCCCGAGACGCTCGCCTGGGACGGCCTGGACGATAAGGGCAGAGCGGCGGCGAGCGACCGCGACTACAGCCTGATGCTGGCCATCTCTGACCGCTACAACAACGTCCAGGTGATGACACGGGATATCGCCCTGGCCAAGGGGAGGGTGACCGGCGCAGGCGAGGACTATCTCGAGCTAAGCCTGGCGGGGGTGAGATTCGATTTCGACAAGACGGTACTGAAGAAGGACGAATACGAGAAACTGCGTAAGACGGTGGAGATAGCGAAGCGGTTCCCCGGCGCGAGGATAGTCATAGAGGGGCACGCGGACCAGGTGGGCTCGGACGAGTATAACATGCTGCTCTCGCGCAAGCGCTCGCTGATCGTGCTCAAGCACCTGGTGGAGAAGGAGGGTGTTCCCCTGGGGCAGATGGAAGTGAAGGGCCAGGGGCGTAGTAAGCCCGTGGCCTCGGGCCTGACGCCGGAGGGCAGGTCGGAGAACAGGCGCGTCGACTTGATAATACGGGTACCCCTGGCGAAGTTGGGACTGAGCCGCGCCGCGGCGATGGCGATGGTCGAGGCGGAGGCTGAAGCTCCCTCAATCGTAAGGGGGCAGAAGCTGGGCATCATGCCGTTCCCGATGGTGAAAGAGGCGCAGTATCTGCAGAAGCTGATGACAGCGCTGTTCCAGCAGACGAAGCTGTTCCGCGTTCTCGCCTTCAGCAAGAAGAACGAGGCGAAGGTAAGGAAGATGGGCTGCGGGGAGCCGGATTGCTGGCGCAAGGTAGGCCGCAGGCTAAGGGTAAACTGGGTGTTGTGCGCGGCGATAACGCGTGAGCAGGCGAAGAAGCCCAGCATCGTGATCGAGCTGGTGGACGTGAAGACGGGCAAGTCGGTGATGGTGGACTCCATCAGCGCGGGAGCGGGAAAGAAGGAGTACGGCGACTTGGTGAAGCGGGTGCGCAAAACGTTGGCCGAGAATATCAAGGAGTAGATAGTGGGTCTCCGCGTTCTCCGCGCGGTCGCGTTAGCGACCGTTCCGCGTACTCGGCGCGCTGATTGCTGATGTAACTAGATAATGGAGGTGTGGTGGAACTTTTCGGCTGGAAGCGGGAAGAAGGGCAAGGGAAGGGAGAGACGCACAGCGACGAGCAGTTGATGGCGCTGGCGCAGAAAGGGAAGGGCGAGCCCTTTTGCCGTTTAATCGAGCGGTACAGGGAGCCGCTGGCCTCGTTCATCGGCCCCTATTGCCGTTGGGATATGGCCCAGTTGGAGGAGTTGCTCCAGGGGATCTTTGTGAGGGTATACGAGAAGCGCCGCAGTTATACACGGGGACGGCCCTTCCGCTCTTGGCTTTACAGTGTCGCCCGTAATTATGCCTTGGACAACCTGAGGAAGAAGAAAAGGGAAGGTAGGGTATCCCTGCATGACAACTACCCCATGAACGGGCGGGGGCCGGAAGAAGGAGTTCTCAGGGAAGAAGGAGTGGCCGAGCTGGTAAAGGCGCTGGAACTGCTGCCGGCCAAGCAGCGCGAGGTGGTAAATATGGTACGGCAGGGCCTGGAATACCGCGAAATCAGCAAAATAATGAAGATATCCGAGGTCTCAGTGCGGAATAACCTCAGCCACGCTATCAAGCGGCTGAGGAAGGAGATGGGGTAATGGGTTACTTGTCAGCGCCGATGCCGCCGATGAGCTTGCCAAGGCCGCCGCTGATACATCGGCGTAATCTGCGGACGCTCAATGGGCGTATCGGCGTAATCGGCGATTTGGCAAGAAAGGTTTTTACAAAGGGGCGTCTGAAGCGTATTTAATGTAATGAATTGCAGGAGTTGTGAAAAGCTATTTCTGAAGAGTCTTGGGGTCGAATTGCGCCCCTGCGAGGATAAGGACCTGGAGAGCCACCTGGCTTCGTGCGCTGCGTGCGAGGGATTCGCGCGGGATTACGAGAGTATCCAGGAGGGCCTGGCGCGCCTCGACAATCGGGCACGCGCTGTGGGGCGGGGACTGTCTGCCGCGGAAGTGATCAGCGAGCTGGGGATACAGGCAGAGAGCACGCCCAGGCGCTTTGAGTTGAGATGGGGCCTCGCCGCCGCCGCGGCGTGCGCGGTGTTGTTCGCGGGGGTGCTTCTTGTGCGGCAGTTGGTGTCGGAGCCGGCGAAAGGAAGCCTGCAGACGGCGGAGGCAATACAGCCGCTCGAAGCTCCGGCGCCGGTGGTGAGGGAAGAAGCGGGCACGGAGACAGTGCGGCTGGTAAAGGGAGGACAGCAGGCCGTTGAAAGTGAGCGTCAAATGGCGTGGGAAGAAGCCGTGCTGGAGCAGGGCGGGGATATGCTGGCGGGGGCGGAGGAATTCACGCCCGAGGATATAATTGCGGCGGCAGGGGACAGCCCGGCTGACGGGGTTGATACGAGCCACTTGCGGTTCAGCGGGGTTGCGGCGCCACCCGCGGCGGGGGGGAGCGCGGGCGGCGGTGGTGCGGTGAAGGCGGCGGGAACGGACGGGGAGCCGCTTCACGGCGATACGGCGGCAGAAGCGCCTGTCGCGCCCGGGCTGAAGATCTACGGCAACGTGATCAGGGCCTACGAGGACGACAGGGCTCGCATCGTGGTGCGCGGGCAGGGCCGGGCGCGTGTTACCCTCTACGACCTGAAGGGGCGCGCCGTGCTCACGCTCTTTGATGGCGTGCTTTCGGGCGAGGGGGAGATAAGCTGGGATGGCGGCAAGGATGGCAAGACCGTCGCCGCGGGAGTATATATAGTAGTAATGGAACTGGATGGCTGGAAAGCCACGGAGAAGATAGTAATCAAGAAATGAATGGGATGAATAGACGGAGACTGCTTCTCGGCTTCTTATCACTGGCGATGGCCTTCGTGCCTATCTCTGCCCTGCAGGCGGATTTCGCCGCTGGTTATCCCCCCACACAGGATATCCTCTACGTCGGTAATGGCGACTGTGCTTTCCCGGAGCAAACTTTCATCGATGCCTTCATCTGTCTTGGCCACAACGTCACCGCGATATGCAGTCCCTGCGGCGGCGGCGACACCGGTTTCACGGACGAACTGACGGGGTTGGGCAAGGTGATCACGGACTTCGACCAGGTCTGGGACAATAGGTTCGGCGCGGGAGCCTGCGACGCGATCACCGCCGCGGATGCCGCGGCCTTTAACACCTTCCTGGCCGCGGGTGGTGGACTGTTCCTTTGCGGCGAGAACTCGGGTTTCACCGACCGCAACGACGCGCTGATGTTGTACCTGAATACCTGGGTCAATGTGCCGGGATTTCCCACTTCGGGTGCTATCGCTGACTTTGGCGACACGTACCAAACCGTGGTGAACCCCAATGCGGCTATCCTGGCTGCAGCGCAGAACTTCGGCAGCGATCCCAAAGATATTACGAGCATGAACGTTGGCGCCGCGACCGATTTTTACATATTCGCCGCCGGCGCTTTCCCCATCGGCATGCACGGCAGCGGCCAGCCCGTACTGATCAACGGGGTGGGCAGTGATTTTCCGGTTAGTACCAATGCGCACGCCATCGCCTATTCGGGATGTGGCGACATCCAGGTGCCGCGCGATGCGGGTAAGGTCTTCGTCTATATGGACGCCCTGAGCACGTCCTGGGTTGGCGGTGGCACGAACGTGCTCCAGCAGTGCCAGGATCCGGGCACCTATGGCGATGGCATGATAGATTTCATGGAGGCGATCGTCGATTTCCTCCGTGTCGATCCTTCACAGAATGGCATCACCAAGCTAGCCTCGCCCAGCCAGGGCTTTCCCGCGAGCACCTTTGACTACAAGATACACTACGAGAACAAGGGCACCCAGGATACCAACATGTGCGTGCGCGACCAGATACCTGCGGGGTTCACATTTCTGGGGAGCACGCCGCCCGCTACGCCCCTGGGCGGTGGCCTCTACGAATGGTGTTTCGGCACGGTGAATTCGTGCGAGCGGGTATCCGTGGAGATAAACATGGTGGTGGACGGGGCCACGGTGCCCGGCACCTATCCCAATACCTGCACGGTACAGCGGGACGCCAAGCCGGACATAGATTCGAATACGGCTAACTTCGACGTCCTCGCGCCCGAGTTAGAGGTAGTGAAGAGCGCCTCACCGACGGTAGTGGCCATGGGCTTCACCGTCACCTACACGCTTGAATACACCAATCCCTCCTGCTTCCTCGGTTCCTCCCAGGTGGCCTTTGACGATTTTGGGGTCAACGATGGCATGGCTGGGTGGGCGCAGTCAGGCGAAGTTGCATACACCCCTTACGAGGAGGGCAGCTATCCCGGCCGTGCTCACCACGACCACTTCGCACGGGCGATGGCATTGCACGGCAGCTCCACTATCTACGACGGTGAGGTGCGCATGAATTCCTTCGGCCAGGCAGGCGGCGCCGATAGCGGCCTGCTACTTCGCTACCAGGAAGCAAGCGGCGCACACTATTACCTGGAGATAGTGCCGGCGCTCGGTACGGGTGTGCTGCGGCTGTACTATTCCCCGGACGAGACACAGAGCGGCATGATCCTTATAGATGAGACTACGGGCCTTTCCTTTGGTGACGGCAACAAGGCCTTTAGCGGCAATTTTGTCGATATCCAGGTGCAGATGACGGGTAACCAGTTCGACGTATTGCTGGACAGCGTGCCTAGCGCTTCATTCACCGATGGCAACTGGTATGTCAAGGAGCCGGGGCTCAATGGATTGCGGGGGGGCAATAGTCAGCAGGTAATAGAAGATTTCAGCGTTACCGGCGACCCCTCCTGCCGCTACGCTTTCAGCACGATGCTCTCTGATTTCATCCCTGCCAAGACTACCTACCTTGATTGTTCTGATTCCTGTACTTTCGGCGGAGGCATGGTGAGCTGGGACCTGGGCATGCTTGCGCCGGGAGATAGCGGTACCGTGACCTACCGTGTCGAGGTCACCGGCGCGGTGGTGCCTGACGAGATACTGCCAAACGTAGCGCAGGTACAATCCGACGATGAGGGGCCCTATGACTCCAACGACGCGCCGATAACGGTGGCGAGCGGACCGATCACGGATACGCAGACACCGACAAGGACTCCCTCCTTTACCCCTACGCCCGTGGTTTCTTCCACGCCTACGCCCACGGTTACGTCCACCACTACCACGACCGCGACACCGGTCATGGGCTACCCCGACTACATTTCGCAGTCCTTCACCTGGACAGGATACGGCGGTTACACCGTGGGGCATTGCCTGGGTGGCGTGTCCAGCGGCTGTGACATTGACCTCACCGCGATACCCGCGGGAGCGACAATAATCGAGGCCTGGCTGATACTGGGCACTGAACAACAGATTAGCGTCACGAGCACCACTGCTACTCTCGCCGCGGTCAATATTACGCCTTTCAAGTATGGCACCGTATTGGGTGACGACGGAATCATCGGCAACGATAGCGATAACAACTCCTGGAGCATGCGTTTTGACGTCGGCCCCTCGGGCGCCAACGTGGTCACGGGGCCCGGCAACTATGGCATCACGCTAGCGGGTGGAGTGACCTGGCAGACGTCTGCGAT
>CBDVCL010000156.1:0-5987 GCA_965372475.1 uncultured bacterium
CGCCCCGGCGGCAACAACAAGCACCTCGAGATCATCGCTGGGAACGTCGGCTCCAACCTGGGCGGCGCGACGATGATCGGCATCCATCTGGAAGGGCCCTTCATCTCCGAGGAAAAGAAGGGGATGATAACCTTCGACCAAATATGCAAGGTGTCAGCGAAGACGATGGACGAGATAGAGAGCCTATGCAGCGGGCACCTGAAGATGATGACCATCGCCCCCGAGAAGAAGGGGGCGCTTGATATCATCAAGCGGCTGGTGAAGTCGGGCTGTGTTGCCTCCTTCGGCCATTCCAGTGCCGACTACGATGGCACGCTCAAGGGAGTAAGAGCGGGCATCAACCACTGCACCCACTTCTTCAACGCCATGACGCCCATCCACCATCGTGCCCCGGGCCCAGTGATAGCCATCCTGGAATCCAGGGGAGTGAGTTGCCAGCTCCTCTCCGACGGCCACCACTTGCACCCCTCCGTCCTCAAGTTCGCGGTCGGGGCGCTGGGGGTGGAACGCTGTATCAACATCACCGACGGCTTCCAGGCGATGGGTTTGCCCGAGGGAAGATACAGCTACGACGGTGTACCGTACAGCGTCAAAGATGGGACGGCCATACGCGACGACGGCACCCTGGTGGGCACGGCGATGGGACAGGACCGGCTCCTGGGAAGGCTGATTAGATTTGCGGGTTGCTCATTCCGGGACGCGATCAGAACGGCGACCCGGAACCCCGCGAAGCTGTTGGGGTTGGGAAAGAAGAAAGGGGAACTCGCGCCAGGTTATGATGCGGACGTGGTCATTCTTGACGATAAGCTAAACGTATTCGCGACGGTGGTCGCAGGTCGACCCGTGTACCAAGCGGCGAAGCAGGGGGCCAAGGGCCCGCAGCTAAAGGCAGGCCCTTAAGCTTGTCAATGTCGCGCCGCCGCAGTTGACTACGAGTATTTTCATCTTGCCTCCCTGCCCGTTGCTTCTACTTCTCTATCTTCCCCCTTGCCGCGCGCTGCTCGCGCGCGGGGGCGGCCGCAGAGGGCCGCCCCTACACTGCATTTTGGTGATCTCGAGAAATGAGGCGCACCCTCATTTCTCGATCTTTCCTCTTTTGACCTTGGCCGCATCGCGGTCGGCCGCGGTCATCTCGAATACCTTCTTCAACAGCTCCCGGTCGGCATCGCTCTGTTCGACGCCGCGCCGCTCCATTACCCGCTTGCCAATCGTGAGGATGGATTCAAGGTACATCTCGGTGGGGGCCAGTGCCAGGCTCTTGGCCCAAAAGGTGAAGGCGGGGATATCGTCAAACGCCGCGCCCAGGATCTGCGACGCCACGCCGACCGTTTTTCCCGTGTAGAGCGTCGAGTTGATGCCTGTCTTGGCATGGTCGGCGATGAAGCCGCCGACCTTGTTCGAACCCGTCTTGACCACGCCGCGGGGCAGTTTCACCTTGATCTCCCCGTAAGTGTTCTTGAGGTCGGAATTGACGAAGCCGCCGCCAAGGTTGATCCATTCGCCGACGAAGCAGTGACACAAGGCACCGTAGTGGCGCTTGTTGGAGTGCCCCTGGAAGATACAACCCTCCACCTCGCCGCCGATACGGCAATTCTCGCCGAGAGACGTGTTCTCCCATATCTGTCCGGCGAAGATCTCGGTCTTGTCGCCGATGTAAACCGGCCCCTGGATATAAGCGTGCGGATACACCTTGACCTTGTTCCCTATGTATATCGGGCCCTCGCGCGTGTCCAGTACCACGGTGGGCATGACGTCACAGTTCTCGCCCAGGTGCAAGCTCTTCTTCTCACCCAATAGCATTACCCCCTCGGGCAACTTGGCGGGGCTATTCTTGTCGGCCGCGGCGAAATCGCTCACTATCGCCGGGCCGTTGTAATCCAGATATAAGTCCCAGAGGAAGTTGGCCAGGTCGGCCTTGACATCCTTCGTCGGCACCTTTCCCGCCAGGCTCTTGTAGGCGTCCTTCCCCTCGGGCTGCGCGGAGAGGTCCTGCTGCAGCGCCTCGACCAGCGCCTGGTCGGACAGCCGCGCGTAGACCAGCTCGCCGTCCTTGATCCCCAGCTCGTCCGCTCCTGCCGCCGGTATTGCCTCCTTCATCACCATCCTGCCATTTATGAAAAGCGCCGGCGCCACGACCTTCTCGTTGACCTTGACCTTCGAGTGCGCTTGCGCCTGCGTGGCCTTCAGGCAGTCGCGGCAGAGCTGGTAGACCGCCGCCCCGGGATAGTGCCGCGCAATCCTCTGCCACAGCAGGTTCATGCCCAAGCGCAACTCGAACACTGGTCGCAGGTAAACCAGCGGTTGGAAGTCCTGGTACTTGCCATCTTCGAAGATACAGATGTTCATCGCTTGTCTCCTTTTTCTCTTGGTGCCGGGCCGGCAGCAAGCGGCCGGCAGCTCGATCTCGCCAATTCTATTCCCATTGATTCACCTTGTCAATGAACGTCCATCATTTATGTTTACGCGCTTAATCTCCGCATCCTAACTGCCGGTCCTCCAATCCCCCCTGCAGTCCGCGCGGAGTTCGCATAAGGGCGCGGGCGGACCGGATGCCCTGGATGGCAGGCACGAGGCACTGGAGAAGATATCGAACACGCTCCCCCGCTACGGCAATACCAGCTTCCTCGCCACCACCGTCTACCTGCATAAAGGCGAGAACGGGCACCTTGGGGTCATCGCCCCCGAACTTGACGGCAACCTTAAGCTGGTAGAGAAACTGATAGCGAACGGCGTGATCCCCTCCCTTGGCCATTGCGAGGCCAGCTATAAACAGGCGAAGCAGGGATTCGCCGCAGGCATCAACCACGCACCCATCTCTTCAACGCCATGCCGGGATTGCACCACCGCGAACCGGGCACACTCATCGGCTGTGCCATTGGCCAGAGCGAACTGCTCAAGCGCATGGTGGACTTCACGGGCTGTTCAATGCAAGACGCCATCCGTACAGCGGCGCAAAGCCCCGCTATCCTCTTGGGACTGGGAGAAAGGAAAGGCCGGCTCGCAAAGGGCTATGATGCGGACGTGGTGGTTCTCGATGAGGATTTTGATGTTGCGGCAACAGTGGTCGGCGGGCGGGTGGTCTATCGAGCGGGGTAGTCGAGGCCACAGCGTGAAGTGGTTGTATGGTCATACAGTTGTATGGTCGTATGGCGCTCCTGACCGTATAACCCTACAACCCCCATAACTCTATAACTTGACCACTTCCGCCGCCCCCGAAGGGACGCACTCCCATGCGCCCATGGCCAGCTTCCTCGGCCGATAATAGCGCTTCTCCATCACCTCCAACAGGCGCGGCACGCTTCCACGTCGCGCCAGCACCAGCACGCAACCGCCCATGCCGCCCCCCGTCAGGCCCGCGCCGAGCACGCCCGGGACGCCGCGCGCCGTATCCACAAGGAAGTCAAGCTGGCGGCAACTGCAACCATAGGCGCCGGCCTGAAAGGCGAGCGCTTCATCTCTTGCTCCCTCCAGGCCCTCTACCGTCACTTCGTTTGCCCATTCCTTCTCCCTCTCACCATGCCCCGCATATGTCACCACGCGATCCCCGTCGTGCGAGACATACATCAGGCGTCCCAGTGTATCCATGTCTCTTTCCCTTAAGAGGCGTGCCGTCATCTCGCCACGCCGGCATTCCGCCAGGCCGAAGGTGGCTACGTTCTTTATCTCGTAGCCTCCCCCTGGTTCCTCGTGTGTAGCGAAGAGCTTCTTCAGTTCCTCCCGCTCCCTTTTCAGCTCTGCCGCCAACTCCTGCCGCGTCACCCGGTCGGGCAAGCGTTTCAAGAGCTGATACACCCAACTGTCACCCGGTTTAAGCAGGTCGCGCAGGTGCACGAAGTCCGCCGCGCGCTCCGGGAACATCTTGCGCGCCAGCAGCAACGCCAGCTGGTTCGTCGTTATCCTCTCGTTGAATCTATTGCGCACATTGCCGGACTTGCTCGCTTCGACGAGCGAATTGCACACTACTATGCTGTAGCCGCGCGGGAAGGCTATGTATTGGAGGCGCAAGGGAAAGAAACGCGTACGCATCACCTGCCCCCGGCGCGACATCAGCATCGCCGCTTGGTCGCCCGGGCCACAACGCACGCCGCTATACCATTCGCCATACATGCAAAGCTCGGGCAGTTCCCGCTTGTTGAGTTTCAACCTATTCAAGCGTGCCAGTGCCAGAACCGTACCCACCACCATCGCTCCTGAAGAGCTCAGGCCCGCGCTGATAGGGATGTCTGAGTCGACGAGCAGGTCCATGCCCGCTAGCTTGCGCGCGGCTGACTTGTCCTGCAGAACGAGCACGCCGCCCCTGATGTAGTTCTCCCAGTCGCCGCGCCGCACCCTCACCTTGCGCAGGAAGCCCTGCCAGTCACCCCGCGCCCGCGGTGGCAGCTCGCGCCCGATCACGAAGCCGCGCGCGCCGAATTCCCTGTTCGTGTTATTGAAGACGACGCGGTCGTCATCCCGCCGCCGCGCCAGGAAGGTAGCCTTCTTACCGATCGCCATGTAGTTGACCCAACCGCCGCGGTGCTCGATGTGCACGCCCATTAGATTGATGCGTGCGGGGACGGTTACTTGGATATCGGGCGGGTTGCCGTAGATGGATGTGAATCTATTGATGAGAGTTGTGTTTATCTTGACCATCACGATTGGGGGGGGTGGAGGTCTCAAGGTTGCAGGTTCCAAGGTAGCAAGGGCTGCATCCTGTCACGTCTTCCCCCTGCAACTCTGCACCCTTGCCACCTTGCAGCCCTACCTCACTCCCACAACCCTCGCTTGCCCTTGCCCTTCTTCAATCCCTCAAACTCTCCGCGCGCCTTGGCATCGATCAGCAACACCAGCCCCGCCTGGGCGCGTGACATGCCAAGGTAGAGCATGGAACGGCTCTTCGCGTCCACGGGACCTTCGATATCCGTGATGATCACGTAGGAGTTCTCGAGCCCCTTGTAGTTATCTATCGTAGAGAAAGTGACGTGCCTTTTCGCCCCCAGCATGGAGGGGTTGGCGACCGGGTCCGCCAGGCGGTAGGCCTTGCGGTTGAGCCCCGCGGCGCAGGATTCCTTGAAAGTCCTGGGCGAGAGGATGGTTATCCTCTCCGGTTCTATCTTCTCATAACGCAAGCGCTTCAGCGTCTGCTTCAAGAGGCGCAATTGTTCTCTTTCGTTTTCGTAGTAATGATATTCCACGGGTTGCCCGCCGGCCGTCTCCGGCAGGGACGGTGCCCGTTCCAGTCCCGCCAAACGGGCGGTCTCCTTGCCGATGGCGCCGCTGTTGCGACAGTTCATCGTGAGGCGAAAACGGGTAAGCGAAGCGCCGCGCGCCGTGAGCCAGGAGACGATCTTCTCCGCAGAAGGGCCGCCGACCAGCGCTTGCTCTTCCAGGTCACAGAATATGTCCCACTCACCCTCCTTTAGCCCGCCCTCGAGCAGGGAGTCAAGTATGTCAAGGTTGGCGGGGGAGATCACCTCCTGTCCCTCGTCTATCACCAGCTTGGCGAAAGGCTTTATCCCCGACTTCTTCGTCCTTGCCAGCAAACGCCCCCAGTCACCGATGAAACCTTTTCCTCCCCTCGCCGTGTGAGGCAGCTGGGCGCGCAACCATTCACTAAGCAAGCGGTTGCGGCAGACGAGCAAGGTGCGCCTGCCAAAGAGCATCGACCGCCGCGCCGATTCCAGGGCGAGCATCGTCTTGCCCGTGCCCGCCGCACCCATGAATAAACAGCGGGGGTTGCCCTCCAGCTGGTCGAGCACCATGTACTGCTCCGAGGTATACTCGCCCAGCTGTTCCTCCATGTCGTCCGCCATCTGGCGCGGCGTGATGCGCCGCTCGAAATTGCCGCGCAGGATGGCGACCAGTTCCACCACATCTTCCTTGCTGGGAATGGACTCCTTCGCGTCGTACCAGATGGCGTCCTTCACCTTGAGGCGAGTCTTCTTCGAGAGGCGGCGGATGTATTCGCTCACGGGCTGTTTGCGTGATTCCCTGTCGTATATCTGCCA
>CBDVCL010000157.1:0-5904 GCA_965372475.1 uncultured bacterium
GTTATTGGCCTGCGGCTTCACGATATCGCGGATCTCTTTCTCTAATCGCTCTAAATACCCGGGGTCGAAGACGTCCTTGAAACCGAACTTGCTGTCAGGCATCCATTGGCAGATATTTACAAGGTTTATCCCCTTGGTATAAGGGTAGCGCTGCCACATCCACCGCGGACCCTGGTAACACCCGGCGTTGAAGCCCCAGGCCTTGATGTTTTCGATGGCCTTGTCGTAATCCTTGGAAGTCATGTTGTGAAAATGGTTGATGCCCAGCGCGCGGTAGCCGTTTCCCTTTGGCGTGATCAAGAAATAGCGCTTATCAATCTCTTCGATGTGGAAAAAGCCCGTTGCCTTTCCCTTTATCGCGTTATTGCCGCCAAATTCATCTGTTTTCATATTGTCCACTTTCCCTGCTTCTGCATTGAAGATCATTGTTCCGATTATAACAGTTAGAAAGAACACCAAAGTCTCCAGCGTCTGCCGTCTCGCATCTTTCGTGAACTTCTTCATTTTCCCCCTTCTTTATCAGAATCCTCCTATCCCCCCGCCCTCACCGGCTGTGCCCTAAACCCAAGCGAAACGAGTGGTTCAGGGGACCTTCGCCTCGGCTAGATCATCTTGTCCTCTTGATCTTGCGGTCATATCTCATTCTATACATGGCCACATTATCCGTCACGCATTTATTCCTGTCAATCGGCTTATCTCACGGCGGCGATCCGGGCTATTTGTGACACCATCAGGCGGGACTTGTCCGTCGTCTTGTCCGCCATAGCCCTTCGGGGCTGACCCCTCAGGGGAAGTCCTTTAGCGGCGGCGGAAGTGCGCGCTTCCTGCCTTATGAGTAATCCGAAGGAAGCGCGATCGAAGATGGATTCTTCTGTGTGGAGATAGTTGCGAACTGAAAGAACATATCTACTGGAATACTTATGCATTTTTCTATAGAATTCTTGTTATCGTTTCTCAATTCTTGGCACTTATAAGTAACTAGTTGAACAGATGATTGCATCGAGGGGGTAGCGTATATGGGAAACGCGTCTGCTTCGGCAGAAGAATGTTGGTTCGAGTCCAACCCCCCTCGACTCAATCCTGTTCCCGGGAATCATCGCGATGAAGAACGGAGAGGTAGCCCAGCTTGTCAGGCAAACGCTCGCGGGTGAAAAAGAGTCATTTTCAGAGCTGGTACGAAGATACCAGGATTACGCTTACGGCGTTGCTATCGGCGTACTGTCTGATTTCGAGCTGGCGCGCGACGTGGTGCAGGAGTCTTTCCTCTGCGCCTACCGCGACCTGAAGAAACTGAAGGACCCGGCTCGTTTCGGCGGCTGGCTGCGCGGCATCGTGCGGCATACGGCACTGCGCGCACTGCGTGAACAGAGGCACTTAATAAAGATAGCTGAGGAAATGCGAGAGGAACAGGAGCGGCACAAAGATGCCTCCTCTCTCGAAGAAGAGCTGGACAGGGAGGAGCGCGAGAAGCTTGTCCGCGACGCCCTGGCAGGGCTCAAAGAAGAACAGAGAGAAGCGGTAAGCCTCTATTACGTGAACGGTTTCTCCTACCAGGAGATCTCCGGCTTCCTCGGCGTGGACAAGACAACGGTACAGGGTCGTCTGCAACACGCCCGGGAGAAAATGAGGAAGGAAATAGACATGGTCGAGAAGACATTCAAAGAGAAGCAACTGCCTGACGGATTCGCGGATGAGATCAAGCGCCTGCTTGAGTCCGCCAGCCGCCGCAGTGATCAGCGGACCAAGGCGATAGGGGAGTTGGCCGGGCTTGGCCTGCCAGCAGTCGAGCCGCTCTGCAATGCTTTGAAAGATTCCCGCCACTTAGTGAAGCAAGCAGCGGGGAGGGCGTTGTGTGAGATAGGCGACGCCAGGGCGCTGCGGCCGATGTTGAGGGTGTTCTATGCCGACGACTGCCCGCTTTATCTCGAGTTCACCCGGGGTCGCGCCTTTGCCATTCCCGGTGTGCGCGAGGAGCTGATGAGATTCGTGCGTGAGGGCAAGAAGGAGGGGGATCAGCGTTCAGGAGCCATTGAGGCCATGTCGTATCTCAAAGGCGATAAAGAGGTAGCTGAACTGCTCCTGGGTATCTTCCGCAATACAAAAGAAGAAGCGAATATCCGCAGAGGGGCATGCGTTTCGATATGCCGGGTGGAGCCGAAGTTGGCGGCCGAGATATATCGCGAAGCCCTGCAATGCCCTGACTTTACCAGCGGAGATCACTGGCGGATATGTTACTCCGCCCTGCGGGACGGGATAAAGCTTCCTATAGATGTTTGCCTGACGGGCTTTGGCCGCAATGCCGACCCGGTCAGCCGTGTGATAATGGGGCGCCTGGTCTTGAACCATGGCGGCGAAGGCAAGAAAGCGCTGAAGGACTTGCTGGCGAAAGGTTCCGAGGACGAAAAGGCCACGGCCGCGCTTGCCCTGGCGAGCGATAAAGACGAAAAGGCTTTTGAGGTCTTGACCTCGGAGCTGGTCAACGGCTATCAGCACATAAAGTGGCAAAAACATGTTGCGCAGACGATGATGCGGCACTATGCCGAGAAATTGCCGGCGTGGTATGAGACGCTCGACGCCGCAGAGAAGAAACATCCTTCCCTGGCCTGGCTGCTTGCGCAGGTCCGTCTAGGACAAGGGAAGACCACGCCGCATGACCTGCTCCACCACGCCAGCCCTTACGTGCGGGCGATAACGATAGAGAACGAAGCCCGGAAAAAGGGGGCGGAGTTCCTGCCGGAGCTGAGGCGGTGCCTGCGCGATGGCAAGCCGGGCAAGCCGGCCCAGGCGGCTTTTAGACAGATGCTTAAACTGCGGGACGAGGCTTTGCCGCTGGCGCAGGAGATGCTGGAGTCTAAGCATTGGACCGAGCGCAAGGCCGCCGCGTGCCTGCTTCGCCGCTGGGGGAAGCTCACTCCCGAGCAGGCGGCTAAGGCCGCCAAGGACGAGCACGTTGCCGTGCGCCATGCGGGCAGAGAGCGTCCGTAGGGGAGCCCCCGCGCCCCCATGTCTTCCTGTCGGAAGACAGGAATGGGGGCAGACGCGGAGGCGGTCTACTTGCTCTATTGTTCTATTGTTCCGACCGACCCTAAGACAGGCTACGGACTCGCTCGCTGCTACGAACCCTAATCTGCAGATAAGCGAATCTGGCCCTTATCCGGAACTGCCTCGTAGTATGCGTAGCTTACTCCGTCTTCTTTGACCGGCGCCACCTTCTTGGAAGCACCCTTGCCCTGAACTACATCAACTCGCTGCCAGTTACCGGGAACTTCGGTTCTTAGTAGTAGGGGATAATCAAACACATCGTTGGGAAGTTCATCCGTCAAGCTCAAACTGATCTGTCTGGCAGAAGATGATATAATTTTAAGCTTGGCGTTCTGCCGTTCGCGGATGTATTTAGTCACTAAACCAGCTCCCTCGAACCAGTACTCGCTGGGATCGTAACTTGAAGCCAGGTGGGCAAAAAGCTTGTCCCAATAGTCGCAGGGAACTGGTTCCCATGATTTGTCATCGCAACCGTGAGTCGCCAGGATCACCCATGCTTCGTTCTTGATGGCATGATCGACCCAACTCTTCATAGTTTCCGATGATGTGCTGGAGATGATCTGCTTTTGCATCAGGTAATACCACTCTTCATCCGTCGGCGAGAGCGAGTTATACCCCTTGTAGTCCCCGCCGCCGCCCTTGAGAGACCAGTGTTTCTCCTTTACCTTGTCTGTGACCTTTTCATTTCTTTCAGCAAACGGGACGATCGCCAGTAGGATATCGACTTCCGGGAACTTCTCCTCCAGTATCTCTTTCGCGCCGTTGATCTCCGCATCCAGTTGCTGATCAGAGATCTGTGTCAGGTGGGCATGTGTACGGGTATGGTTTGCGAAGTCAAGATATCCTGTGTTGTATAGTTCCGTCCATTTCTCCCAGGTGCCCCGGCTTGACCAATTCCCCACGGTGTCAGTAATTATCGCTTCAGTTACTTTCCCCTTGATGCCATTCTTCTCTAGCAGCTCGCAGTATACTTTGGTTGACCCGTAAAACCCGTCATCCTTGATAATTGTAATGATACTGCTCGAGTTGTTTCTTGTGGGCCGGATATCAGTTTCTCCCGGCGATGCAAACAGACAACTGCAAAGGCAGCCACTCGATGCAATTGCCAACACCACCGCTCTTCCTGAGTTGTTCATACTTGCCTCCCTTATATTTACTGCACGTCATATTATCCGCTCTTACCTGACAACTGTCAACGAGGCACTGAGAACCTGCCTAAATAGACAAGGCCCACCCGCATTGGGTGGGCCTTGCCCGTCTCAAGGGAAGCGCGACAAACGTTACCCTCCCTGCTCTGAAGTCAAAGGGGCGTTTGATTTGTTGACCTCGCCAGGCAAGAGCGGCGCGGGAAAGTTCCAACGCACCCAGTTCCATTGGAACATATCCTTGGTGGCGTCGTTCCAGCCATTGAGCCGCGCTTTCATCTCCCGCAGCACCTCGCTACAGGCCGGGTCAGCGGCGCGATTGACCAGTTCAGCTGCGTCCTTCTGCAGGTCGTAGAGCTCGTCGATCGAGTGCGGGTCGTAGACATACTTCCATCTTTTCGTCCGCACCATGCGTTGGGTCTGGTAACCCCAAACCTCGCCGTGATGTTCGCAATACACGGAATCGGGCCAGCCGGCCACCTTTTCGCCGCGCCCCCATGGCGCCAGGCTCCTGCCGTCTATCGCTTCGGGGGCCTTGCCGCCGGCCCATTCCACGAAGGTGGGCATCAGGTCGAGCGAGCGGACGAAGGCGTCGATCCTGCCGGGCTTGACCCACTCGGCGGGGCCCTTGACCAGCATCGGGATGCGGAAGACCTCGTCGTACATCGTGCCCGCTTTCTCGAAATGGCCGTGGCCGCCCATGGCGTCACCATGGTCGGTCGCGAAGACGAAGATGGTGTCCTCCTCTATGCCGAGCTCCTTGATGTTCTTCAAGACATCGCCCACGCACTTATCGATATGGGTGACCACGCCGTAGTACTTGGCCACCACCTGGCTCCACCAGGCCCAGTCCTTGCCCTCGAGATGCCATTCCCGCAGCTTGCGCAGGTGGCCTTGCGGCTTACCCGAGAAGTCGTCCTTGAAATTATCCCAGGGCGGGATGTCTTCCGGCTTGTACATCGAGGCATAGGGTTCGGCCGCAAAGCAGGCGAAATGCGGGGCGGTGGTGTCGATGCGCAGGAAGAAAGGCTTCTCTTCCTTCGCGCGCTCGCGCAACATGCCGATCCCCTTCTCGACCGTCTGGGCCAGGGGCGTTTCCTCTTCGGCAACGCCGTTCGTCCCTGCCAGAAGTTGGCGCTGCCCGTTGCCAAAGTCGGCGCTTATCTCGGAGCCCGGCACGAGCTCTATCTTCTCCCAGCCGTGCGTCTTATGCCGGTCGAAGCCAAATTCACACGGCGACAGCTCCTGGTTGACGTGCCACTTGCCCATGTAGTCCAGCGAGTATCCCGCTTCCTTGAGGATACTGCTAAAGGTGGGTGTCCCTGCCGCAAGGCCCTTGTTCCAGGCGGGAGCGATATGAGTATTGAGCATCACGCCGTGATTGTGCGGGTAGAGGCCGGTGAGAAGCGAGGCGCGTGCCGGCGAACATACGGGAGAGGTAGTGAAAGCGTTCTCGAAACACGCTCCCTCCGCCGCGAGCTTGTCCAGGTTGGGCGTCTTGCAGATCTTGTTGCCGTAGCATCCCAGTGCGTCACGGCGAAGTTGGTCCGTCAGAAAAAGGACGATATTCGGTTTACGTGCCATGGCTCGCTCCTTATTCTTCCCAATTCAAAAGGGGATCAACGCGCCGCCTTCACCACTAGCTCCGGCGCTTTCATTATTCCGCAGGGCACGAGCTGGTAGCCCTTCTTCAGGTTATCCGCGCCCGTCTCGAACC
>CBDVCL010000158.1:0-5886 GCA_965372475.1 uncultured bacterium
ATAACGAGGAGGAGGAGATGAATAGACGCGAGATGAAATGGTTCGCGGTTTTCCTGTCGCTGGCGATAGGGGGTGCGGCTAATGCCGGCATTTTTAGCCGCACTGGATTGCTGGGAGTTGGCTCGCGCTCGATGGGCATGGGTGGCGCCTTTGTTGCGGTCGCCGACGACGCAAGTGCCCATTACTGGAACCCGGCCGGCATGGTCCAGCTGACCAACCTGGAGCTGAGCGGCATGTACGGCTCGCTCAAGAACGGCAAGAGCCGATACACTACTCTCGCCGCCGTGTTGCCGGGCCTGAAGGGCGCGGCCTGCGGCGCGTCAATGGTCCTCTACCAGAGCACGGAGGGGGCCAAGAGCAGTGAGAACCAGCTCGGCGCCAGTTTCGCCCTGCCGCTGGACTCGCGCGAGATACTGGCCGTGGGCGCGAGTTTCAGGTATCTTTTCGGCCCATCGGACGTGGCGCTGGGAAAGGTAAGCGGCAGGTCGATAGACTTCGGACTGCACGCGCGCCTGCCTTTGCCACGAGAACAGATGGTGAAGCTGGGCCTGTTGGTGAGCGATCTGGAGAGCAGTTTGCGCTGGGGGAGCGGCTTGGAAGAGGACGTTAGACGGATGGTCAACCTTGGCCTAGCCTATTACTCCCCGTATGCGACCTTGCTCGCCTTGGATTACGGCATCTACGACGCAGGCACCAACGCTAATGCCGCGAAAAATGTCTTTCGCTCGGGGCTAGAACACTGGTTCTTCAACAGGAGCTGGGGGCTACGGGCCGGATATGTCAGTTTCCAGTCACTGAAAGGACAGTTCTCGATGGGGACAAGTTATCTCCACGATGTCTGGAGCTTCGACTACGCTTTCATGGGGCATAGCGGGGATTTGGGGAGCAGTCACCGCCTTACCCTTAGCTACAGCTTTCCCAGGATGTCATTCCAGAGCCCGGTATCCGCAAGGCAGGGAGCAGGAGGGGCTTCCGGGGAGGAGCTCGCGGCGCTACGGCAGGAGATGAAGAAGATCAGGCAGGAACAGCGCGAGCTGGCCCAGAGGGAATTCGCTTCCGTGGAGGAGATGGCCCTATTGAAAGATGAGCTCACGCGAGAGAAGGGGCGCTATGATAGGCTCCTTTCGGAAACCAAAGCGAGCGAAAGCCATAAACAGAGGGAGAAAGCCGCCGTCGAAGACAAGCAGGCAATGGTGCGCAGTCATTCTGAGAGCGGCTTGTCTGCTTTTCGGAAAGGTGAATACTTGATGGCGGTCAGTGAATTCAAGCTGGCCTTGCACGAAGATCCTGATAACCGGACGATACGTGAGCACCTGCGCGAGGCAATAAACCAGGTGGCTCCCAGCGAGCTCTACAGCGGGGAAATGCTGGCCGTATACCAGGAAGGCATCCGATATCACGTGGAGGGCGATTTTGAGAGGGAGATCGAGATGTGGGAGAGAATGCTCAAGGAATACCCTCTTGACATCAGGATCCAGGAGAATCTGGAAGAAGCGAAGCTGAAGTCGAAGAAGATTAGGGAACTCGAGTAATGATACTAGCAGCTAGTAGCTAGAAGCTAGTAGTTAGGGGGTGTCAAGGCATATTCCCCTAGTCTCTAGCTACTAACTGCCAGCTACTCAAGACAGGTCGTCGGCTGTCCCATTTGGTGATTGTGGTTGAAAAGAGGGTTATATATATGGTATAATATCCATAACCAGATAGGATACGATGATACCCTCGATGTATGTTAATTGGGGGTATTTTTTTATCGCCGATTACGCAGATCCCCCGTGCCCCCATGTCTTCCTGTCGGAAGACAGGAATGGGGGCAGACGCGGGGCGCCGATTGCGCCGAGGAACAGAGTCAAGTGATGGCGCGCTACGACAATTCCTCTGCGGTCTTTGCGGATTCTCTGCGTCCTCTGCGGGCCAACAGCGATGATCATACTGCGAGCAGTGATTAACAGGCTACGGGGATTCTGGGATAACCTGGTTCGCGAAGGCCAGCCGGTGAACAGGCCCAGGTATCCCCGCGTTGGCGGCGAGTATACGGTATATATAAAGAAAATGACCCCTGACGGCCTGGGGCGCGCGAGCATCGGTTCTTTCGAGGTATTTGTGCCGCGCAGTGCCCCGGGGGACCTGGTGCGTGCGACTGTGATAGAGGTAAGGGGCAAGCACGCTTACGCGCGCTTGGAGGAAGTAATCAGGCCGTCCGGCCTGCGTAGCGAGGTCTCCTGTCCCTACTACCGGGATTGCGGCAATTGTGATTGGGACCACCTGAAATACAGTTACCAACTCCGCCTCAAACGCGAGTATTTGAAGAAGAACCTCGAGGGTCGGAGCCCGGGACGGGACCTGCGTGTCAGTCCGACAAGAGGTAACGAGGCGTACGAGGACGTATTCCTGGAAGCGGCCCCATTCCTCTCCGCGCGTCACGGCCTTGTCTTGTTGAGCAGCAAGAGCCGGGACCTGGTCAGCGGCTTTTCGATGGAGAAATGCCCGCGTTTTCACCCCGTCCTGCGAAAGCTCCTTACCAGCCTGTTGGACCACCTGGATGAATACGAGATACCCTTGCTGGACGAAGAGCAGCAGGATGGGAATGGATTGGGCCGACTGCGGCTGAGGTACTTCCCGGGAACAGACGAAGCGATGCTCATCTTCCATGTTGCCGGGGAAGCGCCGCCCGGCATCTTTCCCCTTGTCAAGGCGTTGGTGGCGCGGCATCCCGTGCTGGGCAGCGTACAGCTGAAGAAGATCGGCGGGCGGGGGATGAAGGACGAGGCGCTGTTGCTCTATGGCAGGCGTTCCGTTTACGAACGGCGCGGGCGGTTCATGATCGAGGCGGATATGGACCTGGAGCCCGGCGTGCAGGATGAAGAGAAGGTGCACAGAAAACTGGCGTCTTTCGTCGCCGGAGGCGGCGGCGTGGTCTACTATGTCTCCGAGCACATGCACGAGGAGATGTTTTGGGTAGCGGGGGCGGCGCGGGCGCTCTATGTCCTGGGAATGGGCCGCCAGCAGCGCCGTCTGCTCGAGGACAACTTGATCACCAACGACTTGTATAACGTTAACCTGGTCGAAGGGGACGTGCTGGAACGAGTCGACTTCCTGGAGGCGAAAGGCCGCGCCGACGGCGCCGTGATCCACACCAAGAGCGAGAAACTAGAGCGCGGCGTGCTGGAGCGGCTGGCGGCGGCGGGCTTGAAGCGTGTGGCCCTGGTCACGGAAAGCGCCGCCGACCTGGCCCGGCAGGTGGACCTGCTGGTAAGGGAAGGATACCTGGCCCGGCAGATAATCCCCCTTGACGCTTACCCGCAGAGGCGGGGATTGCGTTGCGTGGCGCTGCTCATACATCACAGTCTCTGGCGCGAGAAGATGATGAAACGGGCCGGGGCGGCTGTGTTCGCGGTTGCCCTGGCTGGGTTGCTGGCGTTCGGCGGCAAGGGCATATTCAAGCAGGACGCATTGATCGCTACCACGCAGGGGACGGCCTGGAGCAACCCGGACTTCCGCTTGTTCCTGAATAAGGACGTCTTCTTGCGTTACGAGATGGTGGAGGCACGGGTGGAACTGGGACCGAGCTTGAGCGCAGGGGATGTCGAATCCATTTTCATGCGCGTGCGGGGGGACGGGAGCAAGATAGTCAAAACCGTTGGCGGCGTTGTCGATTGGCCTTTGAAACGGAACCCGGACGGCAGTTTCAGTGGTTTCTGGCCGATACCATATCACCCTCGCTTGGGTACCTACGTGTTGGAGGTATGCGTGGAGGCGGCGCGGGGAAGGGAAGTGGCGCGGCGGCGCGAGATCAAGGTGGTGTCGAGGAAGCAACGGGGCGAGCCGCGGCCGCTAAGCGTGATGACCCTGGAGACGATGCGCAACGACAACTATGAGCGGATACCCAATCCTGTGGGAGCGGGAAAGGGCTACAGGCACGTCGCTTCCTGGGGCGAGTACATGGGTGTTGACGCCATTTGGCACTGCGTAGGGTTCTCGCCTGCCTGGAAGAAGAACGACGGCGGCGACCCCTGGGACCGCCCCACTCTGGAGATGATGCGTAAACTCGGGCCCGAGATCCATGCACGCGGTATGAAGTACGGGGTGTGGCTGCAGGCTTTCGCGATGATAGGCGGGGTCAACCCGCGCAGTCAGTACAAGCATAGCTACGCCTATAACCGCCGCGAAGACCGGGTGGAGGCCATACGTCACGTCTCGCTGGACGACGAGAAGCGCGTGCAGGATATCGTCGCGTTGGTCAAGCTGCTGGACCGCGAGCCGAGTGTGGACTACATCGGCTTGGACTATATCCGCACGGGGCTGGGGGGGTATGAACTGATCGAGGATTTCGTGCGCGAGATGAGCGTTCCTGTTTCTTCTAAGTGGTCGTCCCTGGGCATGGATCTGAAGATGAAGTGGCTGGCCAGCCAGCTGGAGATAGAAAGGAATACCGTCCTGCTCGAAAAATGGAACTGGTGGCGCGCCCGCCGCACCGCGCTGGTCGTGAAGAAGATCATCGATCAGGCGAAGCCCGTGAAACCCCTGTGGACTTTTACGCTTGGTTGGCGCCAGGGGAAGGAGCACGGGCAGGACCCGGTGATGATGATCGATGCGGGCGTCAGCTATGATGCGGTGATGCTCTACGAGGCCAGCAGGCCTACCTTTGATCGAATGAATGAGGACTGGGCACGGCAATACCTGCGGGGGGAAACGTTCCCGTTGCTGATCGGCCAGTGCGTAGACTGGGACCTGTTGCAGAATACCACTGACCCACCCGGGCCGCAGGAACTCCTGCGGCGAAACGTAGAGGTGATTGAGGAGTGGCTGCCTTACAACGCGAACCTGGGCATCTTCTGGCACGACCTTTCGCGCGCTCTCTTCGGCCGCACGGGTCCATACACGGCGAAAGAATGGGCGATCGCCGGCGGGGCTTCGGCAACTCGCTTGAGGCAGATGTCGGGGGAGATGGGCCTGCACCTGGAGATGATAGTGGAGGAAGTCGTGGATGACTTCGACGGCCTGCGCTTGCCCGTGAAACTGGTCAACGGCGGAGACGAGGCCGTGTTTGACCTAGAGGTATCGTTGCTTGATACGCAGAGCATGGATCGCGAGGAGTTGACGCGGATAAAGCTGAACATGATCATGCCCGGAGAAGAGGTCGTGATGGACGGTCTTTTTGCCCTGGCTGACAAGTATCAGCCGCGCGGCAACTTAACTGAGCCGCAGATGATCGCTTTTCTTGTCAGCTATCCCGGGCCGGACGGCAGTAGGCAGCGCGATTTTTTCGCCCGTTATATAAAGAAGAAGGATAGAACGGATTTCGAGCATGGCTGGTCCGCCAAGCAGGGGGAAGATGTCATCCTCTTGCGCAAAGAGAATCCCGCCGAGTAGTCGTATCCTTCACAGTTGTTTCTGTAATTATATATTCAGATAGTGTCGGAAAACTTGTTTCGTGAAGCACGCGAAGGTTTCGCGAAGAGTACGAAGAGATGTTTCTTCGCGTTTTCGCGGAGGCTTCCGTTGGCGGAAGCCGTTTTGCGGCTTTCGCGAAGTTGCTTTTCCGACAGTCTCATATTCAGAGCAAGAGTCTGTGGGTCGGTGATCGAGGCCTGAAGCATTATAGGACAGGAAGCAAGAAGCCAGCCAAATGTGCCGTAAAACGGAAAAAATAGATGAAAAGCATTGACAGCAACGGGCGAGGAGGGGTAAACTTGATGACGTTCGCGTTAACGAATGAGAAAGCCAGGGGCAAGAAGAAGCCGGTGTGTGGCCGGCGTTTTATTACCGGGCGCTGGAAATATGTCAACTTAATCGCGTGTTTCGCTCGTTGCCTGCGCCCGGTAACACGGTGCAGGCGAGGTGAACTAACCGAATTAAGAAGCGCGCCGATGGCTGAAAGACCTGACC
>CBDVCL010000159.1:0-5884 GCA_965372475.1 uncultured bacterium
GTAATCTGCGGAATGAGGGACGATGCGAATCGCAATTGATCTAACCAGTGGCGACAATGCCGCGGCGGTGCTCCTTGCCGGCGTGGTGCGCGCGGTGGAGGAGACCGGCGCCACCGTGCTGGCGGTGGGCGAGCAGGCCACGCTTGAGAAGGCCCTGGCGGACAATGCCCCCGCGCAGGGGAAGATAGAGATAGTCGGGGCGAGCGGCGTCATCGGCATGGACGAGTCGCCCGTGCGCGCCCTGGCAAAGAACCCGCAGGCGTCGGTCGCGGTGGCGGGCGGGTTGGTGGCGGAGGGAAAGGCGGACCTTTTCATCTCCCCCGGCAACACGGGGGCGACGATGGTCGTGGCGGCACAGAAGCTGGGGCGGCTGCAAGGGGTGATGCGCCCCTGCCTGCTGGCGCCGCTCGCAAACGTTAAGGGAAAGCCGGCGGTGCTGGTTGATGTCGGCGCGAGCGCGGAATGTAATCACAACCACCTGGTCCAGTTCGCGGTGATGGGAACCGCCTATGCCGAAGGGGTGCTGGGCCTGGAAGAACCCAGCGTGGCGCTCCTGAACAACGGCACCGAGCCGGGCAAGGGCACGGAAGTCTACAAGAAGGCCCATAAGGAGCTGGCGGGGATCGGCCTCAACTTCAGCGGCAATATTGAGGGGTTTGAGCTGTTCTTCGGCGCGGCCGACGTGGTGGTCTGTGACGGCTTCCTTGGCAACATCGTGATCAAGGCCTTGGAGTCGGTGGCGATGGGCGTGATGGGGTCTATGGAGAAGGCTCTGGGTGGCGGCGAAAAAGTGGCAAGCGCGGCGAAGGCCGTGAGGGAGAAGGTAGAGCACAAGGGCGCCGTGCCCCTCCTGGGGGTAAAGGGCGGCTGCCTGGTAATGCACGGCCGGGCCGATGATACTGATGCTGAGCAGGCGGTCAAGCTGGGGGTGAAGGTGGTTGCCGGAAAGTTGCCCGAATTGATCGCTGGCAAGCTGCAGGAATTGGGATTGGGAGGGGAGTGATGAATTCGGAATTAGCATCGTTATGCAAGCGACTAGCGACTAGCGACCAGCGACAGATCTGACCGTCTCGAACGCACAATGCGCATAACCTACTTGAACAAAAAAATGTTCCTCAGCGGCATGTTGTCTTCTTTCCACTGCTTGCAGCAGAACAGCGATGAGCTGGACCGCCTCAACGTCTTTCCCGTGCCCGACGGCGATACGGGCTTCAACATGGTCTGTACCTTCAAGGCGGGGATAAACGTCATTCCTGCACTGGACGGCAGGGATATGCGCGCCGCCCTGGGCGAGATAAGCAAGCAGATGCTGATGGCCAGCAGGGGTAATTCCGGAGTGATCCTGTCGCAGTTCTACCGCGGCATGGTCGAGATGGTTCCCACGGGGGAACGCATCGAGGCGCGGCACCTTGCGGCGATGCTCGAGCAGGGGTGCGAGCGCTCTTACACCGCCGTCACTCATCCCGTGGAGGGGACGATGCTGACGATAATTCGCGGCCTGTCCGAGGGCGCGCGAAAGTGCGTGGACAAGGGGGAAAAGGACATCGTGGCGATGCTCAAGGCGATGCGGCAGGAGGGCTACAAGCTGCTTTACCGCACCCCTGAGATGCTGCCCGTGCTGGCGGCAGCGGGCGTGGTAGACGCGGGGGGCAAAGGTGTGCTCTACGTATTCGAGGGCATCCTTAACGCGCTGGAGGGCAAGCAGGAGCTGGTCAAGGAGAGCGCCTGGTCGAAACTGCGCCGCTGGTTCTACAGGGCGGTGCGCTGGGCCAGGGGGCTCGCGCCCCGCCGCGGCGGCTGGAAAGAGCACTCACACCAGGACGTCTGGGAACGGCAGATCAAGCACCGGTATTGCACGGAGTTCCTACTGGATTCGCCCGACCTGGGGGCTGAGGAACTGCGCGGCAAGCTCGTTACATATGGCGACAGCCTTGAAGTGGTTCGGGATTCACCTCTATTATATAAGATACATCTCCACACCAACCAGCCCGAGGAAGTGATCAAGCTGGGACGCGGTCACGGCAAAGTAGAACGGGTCAAGATAGACGATATCAGGGCCCAGCAGGAGGAGTTCCTGGCGAGACGCAAGCGGCAGAAAGGGGTGGGTGTCCTCGCCGTGTCACCGGGCGCGGGGTTCAGCAAGTTGTTCCTCAGCATCGGCGCTGATCACGTCGTGACCTACGGCAGGCATTTGCCCTCGGCGCGCAAACTCCTGCGCGCGGTAAACCGCATTGAGGCGGGGAACATCTTTCTCCTCGCAAACCACAAGAACATCATCCCCGTGGCCCAGGTGGTGGCCCAGCTGGCGAAGCAGAAGAAGGTCAGCGTGGTGCCCAGCGACAGCGCCGTGGCGGGGATCGTCGCGCTGTATGGGTTCAGCCCGGAGGCATCGGCACAGGACAACGAGGCGATGATCAAGGACTCGGGCATCAGCGCCTCGGTGATAAACATCGCGCGCGCCGAGCGGTCGGTTTCTTTCGCTTCGCAACAGATCAAGCGGGGAGAATACATGGCGCTGAGCGGGAACAAGTTCCTCGCTTGTGCCGCGACGCCGCGCCGGGCGCTGGACGCTGCGCTTGCGGATTCCCCTGCCCTGGAGGGGATGATGAACCTTACCATCTACCACGGCAAACGGGCGCGCCCAGAGGAGGCGAAGCAGATGCTGGAATCAGTGCGCCGCGGCTACCCGAAACTGGAAACGGAGCTGGTGGAGGGGGGGCAGTATCAGTATGAATATATCGTCGCACTGGAGTGATAGTCGCTAGTCGCTAGTTGCTAGTCGCTTTCAGCGCAAGCACCAGAGACAAGCGACAAAGAGGAGGCATGACATGACGTATGCAATAGTAACCGACAGCAACAACCAGTTGGCGGAAAGCGTGCTGAAGGAGGATGGCATTGATGTCGTTCCCTTTCCCTGCTCGCTGGGAGAGAAGACTTACTTTGACGGCGTGGAGATCACGGCGGCGGAGTTCCTGGAGGAGATGAAGCGGGGAAGCGCGCACCCTCGTACCGCCGCACCCGAGCCTCGCATGCTCGAGGAGATATACCGCAAGAGGGCGAAGCAGGGGAAGACGATCATCTCCATGCACATGTCCAGCGGCCTCTCCCAGGCCACGCACGAGGTGGTGGCACAGGTGAAGAAGAAGGTGCCCGGGGCGAAGGTGTACGTGCACGACAACATGCACGCCTGCGGCGGCAACGGTCTACAGGTGCATCTCACGGCGATCAAGGTCAAAGCGGAGAAAAACATCAAGCCCGAGCAGGTGCTGGAATACGCTGCCTACCTGCGCAAGCGGACGACGATGCTGGCCTGCTTCCCCGACCTGGGCTACCTCTACCGCGGCGGGCGTATCGGCAGAGCCCGTTCGCTGATGGGCATGTTACTCAAGATCATGCCGATCATCCAGACGCGGGGAGAAGATAACATAATCAGCGCCTACGGCAAAGGGCGCAACCTGAAGCAGGTGAACCACCTGATGGTAGAGTCGGTAAAGCGCGACCTGGACAAGCACAAGGGGGAGAAGGTGGTGTTCCTGGCCTCCGCCCAGGAGGACAATGCCGAGGCGCTGGCCGATCTGAAGGATCAGCTCTCTTCTTCCGGCCTGCCGCTGGAAGAGGTGGATTCCCAGGTGAATACCTGCCTGGTAGTTTACGGCGGGCCGAGGTCGTGGTTTTTCGCGTATGCGGTGATTTGAGAGGAAGTGGGACGCTGATTTTCCCACTTCCCGCCTCCCGCTTCCCACTTCTTTTATAACGTTGACACCCCCAACAATATAGGATACACTTCCCAAATGATGAAAAAACACATGAGAGCAATACTCGCCATTTGCGTGATCACGGCATTGACCGGCTGCAGCTTCAAGTATATCGTGATCAAGGCCACCAGTTCGCTGGTTGACGAGACGGTGGCGGCCTTCTACGAGGAGACGGACACCATCCTCGCCGGCCAGGCCGCCCCCGGCAACCTCAAGCTGGTGGAGGGGATGGCGCGCGGCGCACCTGATAACCGGCACGTGCAGGTCGTCGCCGCCCAGCTCACTGGGATGTACGCTTTCGGCTTCCTCGAGGACAGTTATCTTGACGAAGACGAGCAGGAGGTGGCGAACCGCCGCGCCAAGGTCCTCTATATGCGCGGGCGCGCCCGCGGCATGCGCGCCCTGCAGGGGCGAGCTGATTTCGAACGCCTGCTGGGCCAGGACCTGGAGGAATTCAGCAAGGGATTAAAGGACTACAACAAGAAATACGTGCCGGCCTTGTTCTGGACGGCTTTCAACTGGGGACTATACATCAACCTTTCCCGTGATGACATCTCTGCCGTGGCAGACAGGGGCAAGGTGACGGCGATGATGGCGCGTGTCGTCGCCCTGGACGAGTACTACTTCTACGGCGGCGCGCACATGTTCCTGATGGTAAACTACGCCCTGCTCGGGCCGGCGCTGGGAGGTGAGCCGGAACTGGCCAGGGCGGAATACAAGAAGGCCTGGGGCATCTCGGAGGAGAAGTTCCTCACGACCAAGTATCTTTTTGCCAAGTTTTACTGCGCGCAGACACTGGACGAGGAGCTCTTCGACAAGCTGGTGGCTGAGATCATCGATGCTCCGGACGGCCTCCTGCCGGAGCAGGGGTTGGCGAACGCGCTGGCGAAGGAGAAGGCAAAACGGATCATGGAGTTGAAGGAAGAGATATTTTAGGTAGTCGAAGGTCAAAGGTCGAAAGTCGAAGGTCGCTTATGGAAGGCGACTTTCAGACTTTTGACTTTATGACCCGAAGGAGCGAAGCGAACTGAGGGGCGACTTTTGACAAACTAAGGAGAAGCCGGTGAAAAAGATCCTACCCGCATTGACAGCAGCACTTCTGTTGGCCTCAGCACAGGCGCAAGCCGTTACCCGCATCAAGATAGCGACGCTCGCGCCTGAAGGCACCACCTGGATGAAGGTGATGAAGGAGATGGCCAAGGAGATAAAGGCGAAGACCAACGGTGAAGTGAAGCTCAAGTTTTACGGCGGCGGGGTGATGGGCGACGAGGCCGACGTCATCCGCAAGATGCGCTTCGGCCAGGTGCACGGCGGCGGCTTCACCGGCCGCGGCTTGGGCGAGATATTCTCCGAAGAGCGGGTGCTGGAACTGCCGCGCCTCTTCGAGAACTACGACGAGGTGGACTGCGTGCTGGAAGAACTCACGCCGCACATGGTCGCCGGTTTTGCCAAGAAGGGTTTCGTCTTGCTCGGTTGGGCGGAGGCGGGTTTCGTCTACATTTTCAGCAACAAGCCCATCTACTCCGAGCAGGACATGAAAGGGGTCAAGATGTGGCTGTGGGAAGGCGACCCCCTGGGCAAGGCCCTCTTCGAGGCCACGGGCATCGTGCCGGTGCCCTTGGACCTGCCCAATGTCCTGACCTCCATGCAGACGGGGCTGATAGACGCTGTCTACGCCTCGCCCTACGCCGCCGTTTCTTTCCAGTGGCATACGCGCGTGAAGTACATGGTCTCACAGAAGCTGACCTACGCCACCGGGGCGCTCTTGGTAACCAAGAAGCAGTTCGACAAGCTCAGCCCGGCGGCAAAGCAGACGATGAAAGAAGTGTGCGCGGCGCACCTGCGGCGGCTGACGGAGCTGACGCGGAAAGAGAACGATGAGGCGGTGGCCGTGGTGAAGAAGGCCGGTATCAAGATCATCGACCTGAAAGAGGAGATAGGGGTCGAGGAGCTTAATAGGGCCAGCCGGGAGGTGTACCAGGGCCTGATAGGCGAACTGTACCCGAAGGCGCTTCTCGACAAGACGCTCAAGGCGAGGGATGGATGTAGGAAGTAAGAGGTATTGAGTATTGAGTATCGCGAAGCGACAGGAGCCGAGTTTGTGTTGCAGAGCGACTATCGCGAAGCGA
>CBDVCL010000160.1:0-5864 GCA_965372475.1 uncultured bacterium
CGCCCCTACATTGTTTGTGCGTGTTGAAAAGGCCATGCTTTTTCAACACGAGTGACATTATCGTCCATAACACGAATAGCGGCTACAATTCTACACGAAAGACTTTCGTTTGACAAGACGGCAGGGAGAGTATATAGTGTATCCCCGCAAGGGCCAGAGTGAATCGTTAAGTCGTGAAACCACAGGGGGATAGTGATGCAGGACCGTGGTGACGAAGGAATCCTTGAGCTATTAGTTGCGGATAAAAAGCTGACCACCAAGGACGCCGACGGAGTGCGCCTGGAGCAGAAGGAGACGGGGACGCCGTTGAAGAACATCCTGCTGCTGCAGGGCCTGGTCAGCGAGGAGGACCTGTTGCGCGCCAGGTCCAATATCATCAAGATCCCTTTCCAGAGCATGGACGAGATATCTCCCGAGCCGACTGTGGTCATGAATATCCCGGAGATCTTCGCCCTGGAGCGGGCGGTCATCGCCATATCAAAGGACAAAGGCGTGATGAAGGTGGTGATGGAGTCGCCCACGGATGTGCTGGTCCAGGACGAGATCAGGCGCATGGTCAAGTGCGAGGTCAAGCCGATGCTCGGCGCGCGTGGCGCGATCATCAAGAAGCTGAGCGAATACCACGACCATTACAAGGCACACATGGTCGATCGCCTCTTGAAGAGCGTCTCCGACCAGGGGGCGGGTTTGACGAAGCAACTGGGGCTGGAGATCAGGAACCTTGACGATGTCGCCGAGCAGGACACGGTTATCAAGACCGTAAACCTGTGCCTGTTACAGGGACTGATGCGCAGGGCGAGTGACATACACCTGGTGCCGTCGCGGCGGAAGGTCAAGGTCTTCTACCGTATCGACGGCCGCCTGCAGGAGGCGCAGGAACTGGACCGGGCCATGCACCAGGCGATAGTCAACCGCATCAAGATAATCGCCGACATGGATATCTCTGAGAAACGCATGCCGCAGGACAGCAGTTTCCACATAACGATCGAGGGCAGGGAGATAGACTTTCGCGTGGCCAGCACGCCGACCACGCACGGCGAGAAGATCATCATGCGTATCTTGGACAAGGGGGCGATCGTGCTGGGCTTGGAGCACCTCGGTTTTAGCGGTGACAACCTGGCCGAGCTCAGGCGGCACATCAGCCGGCCGCACGGCATAATCCTCATCGCCGGTCCGACCGGTTGCGGCAAGACGACCACGCTCTACAGCGCCCTGCATTCGATAAACAGCACGGAGAAGAACATCACCACGGTGGAAGACCCCGTGGAATACGACATAGACGGGATCACCCAGATCCAGGCCCACGCCGATATCGGCCTGACTTTCAGCGCGGTGCTGCGCTCTATCCTGCGCCAGGACCCGGACGTGATACTGATCGGAGAGATACGCGACGTAGAAACGGCGGAGATAGCCATCCGCGCTTCGCTTACAGGCCACCTGGTCTTCGCCACCGTCCACACCAACGAAGCGGCTTCGGCGGTGACGCGGCTGGTGGACATGGGGATAGAGCCGTTCCTCATCGCTTCGTCCCTGCGTTGTACTTTGAGCCAGAGGTTGGTGCGGATGGTCTGTCATAATTGCGCCCAGGAATACGCGGTCGACGAGGAAGCGCGGCGCCGCCTCAAGCTCTCGGCGGCTGCGGCCAAGGACTTGAAACTCTACCGCGGCACGGGATGCCGCTATTGCTTCAGCACGGGCTACCAGGGGCGGACGGTCATCTCCGAAATACTGACGGTAAAGGAAAAGGTGCGCAGTATGATAACCAAGCGCGCCGCTTCGGTGGAGATAGAAAGGGCCGCGATCGAGGACGGCATGAAGACGATGTACGAGGACGGGCTGGAAAAGGTGCTGGCCGGACAAGTCACGCTGGAAGAATTGTTGGCGGCGTGCGAGGAAGCGGATTTGGAGTAAGCCGTTGTTAGTAGCTAGTAGCTGGGAGCTAGGGGCTAGGAGACTTTGGTGATACTCCCCTAACTACTAGCCCTTCGACTCGCTGGCTCGCTCAGGGCGAGAAGGGCCCTGAGGGTAATCGAAGGGCTACTGACTGCTAGCCCCTCTTACTATTCCCGTTATCCAAGATCATCCTCATCTGCTTGGCGTTTTGTACTGCCTTGGCGTCGCTGTGGTTGTTGAAGAACACCAGGGCGCGGTCTGATCCCTGCTCCAGGGCTTTTATGCGGGGGAGCCACTCGCGCAATTCTTTTTCCTCATAGAGATAATCGTAGCGTTCAGCGGGCAGCTTGTGCTCCCACCACTTGTCCTTGTTGCGGCCGTGGAAGCGGACGTAGGCCGTGCGGCTCGTGGCCCTGGCCTCAGGGGGCATCAGGCCCTTAAGTTCCGGCTCGTCGACACAGCAGTAACCCAGACCTTTCTCACGCAGGAAATCGAAGGTCCCCTCCGCGATCCAGCTGTTGTTGCGGAACTCGACCACGATCTCAAGGGGAGCAAAACGTTGCCGTAGGCGCTCGATGTGCTCCAGGCCCGCTTCGCTCTTCTTGAAAGAGAAGGGGAACTGAGCGAGGAGGCAGAGAAAAACGCCGGCTTGCCGCAAGGGCTTGAGAGCGGACTTGAAGTCGTCGAAGAGATGGTCGGGACACTGCCGTTCGTGTGTCATCTCCTGGTGGGCCTTGACGGCAAACTTGACCTCTCCCCGGGAGCTTTCCAGCATACGCTCGAATATGCGCGCCGTGGGGGGGCGGTAGTAGGTGAAGTTTATCTCCACGGCGTTGAATTCGCCGCTGTAGTGGGCGAGGTAATCCCCTTGCTTCGTGCCCTGCGGATAGAAGGGGCCGACCCAGTCCTTGTAGCTGTAGCCTGATGTGCCGATAAGGATCATAGTTAGTATTGGGTGATGGGTATTGGGTATTGAGTGAGTTTGGTCGCACCAATTGTGACTGCGAACATTATACTACACCCAATACCCAATACTCAATACCCACTACAGAACAACCCCCCGCGCTACAGTAATAACTACAAAACGCTTGCAAACCGTTACAGGGGATGATACACTAGACGAAATATTGAGAATGATTCGCAATGGCAAAGAACAAGCAAGGGGATGAATATCGCTGGGCCGAGGAGGTGTTCCGCGCCCACCTGGGCAAGCGGGGACAGATGCTGACCAGCCAGCGCCGGGCCGTGCTGGTCGCAGTGATGGCCACGCACGAGCATTTCAGCGTCGAGGAGCTCTACCTGCTGCTGAAGAAGAAGAAGAAAGGCATCTCCCTGGCCAGCCTCTACCGCACCATGCCTATCCTCGTGGACTGCGGCATCGTGCGGGCGCTGCGCTTCGGGCAGGAGCAGCGCTATGAACACAGCGTCGGCCACACGCACCACGACCACCTGGTGTGCCTGGACTGTGGGCGGATCATAGAGGTGGAGGAGAGGGAGCTGGACCGGCTGCAGGAACGCTTCAGCCGCGGCAGCGATTTCCTGGCGACGGGGCGCAGCCTGGTCGTGAGGGGCTATTGCCGAAACTGTCGAAGGAAGGGGAAGAAGATGCTGCTGAGCGAGATGGAAGGAGGCGACCGCGGCGTGATTACCGGCCTGCAGGGAGGGCACGGCATGGTGGGGCGCTTGACGGCGATGGGCATCAGGACGGGAAAGAAGTTGACGAAGGTAAGCGGCATGTTCGGCGGCGGCCCGGTGGTGGTACAGGTTGAAGGAACGCAGGTAGCGGTGGGGCGGGGGATGGCTTCTCGGATTGAAGTCGAGCTTGAGGAATAGGTTGCGGGTCGCGAGTCGCGTGTCACGGATCAAACGACGCGAGACGCGGGACACGAGACGCGAGACAGAAGAATAATGAAGATACTATTGGTAGGAAATCCTAACGTAGGAAAGAGCGCGATATTCTCCCGCTTGACGGGCGTGCGGGTGATGGTTTCCAATTACCCGGGTACCACGGTCGGCTTGGCCACCGGTCATATGCGGCTGGGGAAGAAGATGGCGGATCTCGTGGACCTTCCCGGTATCTACTCCCTCAGGCCCTCGAGTGGGGCGGAACGCGTGGCGGTGAAGATGTTGGCTGAGGCCGACCTGATCATCAATGTCGTTGATGCCACCAACCTGGAGCGGAACCTCTACCTGACCCTGGAGCTGTTGGAGCGGAACGTGCCCGTGGTCGTGGCGCTGAACATGTGGGACGAGGCCGCCCACCGCGGCACGAAGATAGATTGGCGCAAGCTGGGCCGCTTCCTGCGCGTGCCTGTCGCGCCCGTGGTGGGGGTGACGGGGGAGGGGGTCAAGGACCTGGCAGTCAAAGTGAGACGGGCCGCAAGCCCGAGCGTGCGCAAGCATTCCCACCTGGAGAGGTGGAAGGATATCGGCAAGATAATCTCCCGCGTGCAGAAGCTGAGCTACCGCCATCATACCCTGGGCGACTGGCTGCGGGAGGCCAGCGTGCGACCGCTCACCGGGTTCCCTATAGCGGGCGCAGTCATCTACGCCACCTTCAAGCTAGTGCGTTGGCTGGGCGAGGGGCTGATAGATTACGTGTTGGACCCATTGTTCTACGACCTATATTGGCCCGTGTTGAGACGCTTGAGCGAGGCGCTGGGCGGAGCGGGGATACTGCACGGCTTGTTAATCGGCGAGCTGACGGGGGGCGCGATGGATTTCAAGCAGGCTTTTGGCCTCTTGTCTACGGGCCTTTACGTTCCCGTGGGAATGGTGCTGCCCTACATCCTTGCTTTCTACCTGGGGTTGGGACTGCTGGAGGACACGGGCTACCTGCCGCGCTTGGCGGTACTCTTGGACGTCTTCCTGCACCGGCTGGGCCTGCACGGCTACGCCATCGTGCCGATGATACTCGGCATCGGTTGCAACGTGCCGGGCATCTTGGCCACGCGGGTGCTGGAGAGCAAGCGGGAACGCTTCATTGCCTGCACCGCGCTCTCCATAGGTGTCCCCTGCGCCGCCCTCCAGGCGATGATACTCGGCTTGCTGGGCGGATACGGCGGCAAGTACGTCGCTTATGTCTACCTGGCGCTCTTCTGCGTCTGGCTGCTGACCGGATATGCCCTCAACAAATTCACCCACGGGTACGCGCCGGAGATGTTTCTTGAGATCCCACCCTACCGGCGGCCCTATGTTGGGGCCGTGCTGAAGAAGTTGTGGATGCGGGTGATGGGTTTTCTACGCGAGGCCCTGCCGATAGTATTGGGAGGTGTGCTGGTGATAAACCTTCTCTATCTAACAGGGCTCTTTGATATCCTGGCGATGCTGGCGGCGCCGCTGGTCGAGGGGGTATTCGGCCTGCCACGAGAGTCGGCGATTGTCCTGCTGATCGGCTTCCTGCGCAAGGACGTGGCCGTGGGCATGCTGGTGCCGCTGGGATTGACGGCGGCGCAGATGGTGGTGGCCTGCGTCGTGCTTGCCACGTTCTTCCCCTGCATCGCTAGTTTCGTGATACTTCTGCGTGAGCTGGGCTGGCGGGATTTCCTTAAGTCGATGGGGGTGATGGTTATTGTAAGTATCCTCGCTGGAGGTGTGCTGAACCTGCTTCTCAATTAGGACAGAAACATCTTCTTTGTTGGTCCACAGATTACACCGATTACACAGATTCCCTTTTCTTTGCGGCATCTACTCGCACCAAGAGACTAAGGCAGATAACGCAGACTTGTTGTTGCCGCTTTCAAACGGCGGACTGTAATCCAAGATCACCGCTTCTTTCAGCAACAGGAGGAATCTGCTCTAATCTGCGGGAATTGAGATCATCTCGTTAGGAAGTGCAGTTATCCAAGAAGAACAATCTGTGTAATCAGTGAAATCTGTGGATAAAAAAACAAGAGCGGGTCGAGGGCCCGCTCTTGCTCAGGAGGAATAGAGCTATGAAATCTATTCCGAAGGCGTTGTCTTGATTTTTC
>CBDVCL010000161.1:0-5849 GCA_965372475.1 uncultured bacterium
TTCTGCGGGGTGACGTCCCTATTGGGGCGCTGTTTGTTGTTTTGGTTTAAATGGAAAACATGCTTTTGGGGGGCCCCCCGGCGGCCCCCACCCGCCGCAGGCGGGGTAACACAGGAGGCAACAATGGCAGTAGAAAATACGGTAGTCACCAAGAACCTGCGCAAGGTGTTCCATTTGGGCAAGATAGACGTAGAGGCCCTGCGTGGCATCACCATGAACGTGAGGCGCGGCGAGTACGTCTCGATAATGGGCCCCTCCGGCTCGGGCAAATCTACGCTCTTTAACATGATCGGCGGGCTGGACAAGCCGACCGACGGCAGTGTCTCCATCGACGAGGTGGACGTCGCCCAGCTGGACGCTACGGAACTGGCCTGGCTGCGCTGTCGCAAGATAGGTTACATCTTCCAGACCTTTAACCTGATACCCGTGATGACCGCTTTCGAGAACATCACCCTGCCGATGATCTTCGCCGGCGCCAGCGCCGACGAGTGCCGCGAGAAGGGAGTGGAACTGCTGGAGACGGTCGGCCTGGGCGACCGCATCCACCACAAGCCCTACGAGCTCTCCGGCGGCCAGCAGCAGCGCGTGGCCATCGCCAGGGCCCTGGCCAATAGCCCGGCCATCGTGCTCGCCGATGAACCGACGGGCAACCTGGATCTGAAGACAGGCAAGGAGATCATCGACCTCTTGAAGCGGCTCAACCGCAAGAACAAGGTGACCATCATCTCGGCCACGCACGATTTGAAGATGATCGACGTCTCCGACCGCATCTTCTGGATCCGCGACGGACGCGTCGACCGTGTGCAAACGCGCAAGGACATCAAGCTCAAGGTCGGCACCGTTGAGGGGGAATAGTCGTTATCGAAATGGCGAATCGGCGAACCGGCGAAACGGCGAAGAGATCAGATGGCAATAGAGACTATGAAGAGGCGCCTTGTTTGAAGGGCGCTTTTTTTTGAGGTGAGAGCATGGTCGCGAAGAAGAGGAGAAAGAGGAAAAAGCGCCAGGGGCGGGCACGCCGCCGCACGGGCATTGTCGATGCGGCAAGGGATTTCTGCGCGCGGAACGCCGTGCTGCTGCGTTTTCTCGGTTTCGCGGGCGCTCTTTTCCTGGCGTGGATCGTAGCCGAGCAGGGGTTGATCAGGAGAGGCAAGCTGAGCGCGGGGTTGTGGACTTACGGCCTGGCCTGGGTTATTTTGTTCTTTGCGAAACCTCGTTTGCGAAACGGCGACGGGGCGACGGGGCGACGGGGCGACAAGACACTCGCCGGTTCGCCGACTCGCCGATTCGCGGGTTCGAAAGCGCGGCTTGCTGCGAAGCGGGTGGAACTGAAGCAGAAACTCGTCTGGGCCGCGATTATCACCTTAGTGATAGTGATCGCCGTCTTGATGCGCACCCACAAGCTGGACGAGTTCCCTCCCGGTTGTTTTTCGGACGAGGGCTGGAACGGCCTGGAGGCGGTAAGGATCCTGGAGGGGAAGGAATATCCTTTATATATTGAACGCAATACTCAGAACCCGGCATTCTTCTTCTATACGTTAGCGTTCTGTTTCAAGTTCTGCGGCATCTCGCTGGAATCGGTGCGCATGGTCTCGGTGATATCGGGCGTGCTGACCGTGCTGGGGGTCTATTTCCTCCTGGGCGCGATGTTCAACCGCACCACCGGTATCCTCGGCGCCCTGCTCCTGGCCGGCATGCGCTGGCACGTCAACTTCAGCCGTATCGGCTTTCTCGGCGCCCAGGCTGTCCTGCTGTCCGTTCTCGCGGCTATCTTCTTCATCAGGGCCGCCAAGGGGCGGCGCCTTTCCGATTTCATTCTCGGCGGCGCCTTTCTCGCCCTCAACCTCTATCATTACATAGCCAATTACCTCTTCCTTGTCGTCATCGCGCTGGGCTTCCTGCACCTGTTGGTCTTCCGCTTCGCCTTCTATCGCCGCAATTGGTTGAGGCTTTGCGCTTTCGCCGTGGCCTTCATGGTCGTGGCGGCGCCGATCAGCGCGCACTACCTGAAGAACAAGGGGCATTTCATGAGCCGGGCCTCCTCCACTACGGTGATGAAAGAAGTGAAGGAGAAGGGGAGTTTCGCGCCGCTCAAGGACAGCGTGAGAAAACACCTGTTGATGTTCAATTACCGGGGCGACAACAACGGGCGGCACAACCTGCCCGGTCTGCCCATGCTCAACCCGCTGATGAGCGCCATGGCCATGCTCGGCCTGGGGTTATGCCTCTTCCGCTTGCGGCGGTTGGAATACTTCTTCTCCGCGGCCTGGTTTGGAGTTACCCTGCAGGCGGGCATACTGTCCCTGGCCTGGGAGGCGCCGCAGGCCTATCGCACTATCGGTAATACCGTGGGCGTGGTCTTGCTCTGCGCCGTCTACTGCCGGGAGTTTCTTGCTCTGCTCGCTTCGCCCGGGGGAGTGAGCGGCATGGCGCGGCGAAGGAATGGCCCGGGCCCGTCGGAGTATTCACGCTACGGCCTGGTGGCCGCCCTCGTGCTGGCGGCGCTTGTCTCCCTGCGGTTGGATTACGGCCTTTACTTCGGCCGGCAGGCGCAGGACCCCGGCAGTTGGCGGGAGTTCCATACCATGGAGGCGGAGGTGGGCAGGCATCTGGGAAAGTTAGAGGGGAAAGGGAAAGTCTTCCTGGCGCCGCCATATTACCGGCATCCCAGCATTCTTTTTCTGGCGCGCGGGTTCCAGGAGCATAATCGCTTTGATATCATCAACCTGTCCAATGTCCTGCCGCGGCGGCAGTGCCCGCAGGGGGCGGTCTTCATCCTCGAGGAAGTGCACGAGTGGTTGAAGGGGATGTTTGATTTCTTCTATGAAGACTATGACTTCGAGAAGGTCAATGACCCCTGGGGTAGGACGATGTTTACCGTCTTCCGCGTCTCAGGGCAGGAGATAGAGAAGGCACAGAGCCTGCGGCTGAGGTGCTGGCGGGGCCGGAGCGCCGCCGGCGAGCCGCTGAAGGAGAAGCTGGTCGGCAGCACGCGCGTCCGCGCCGGCGAACTGCCGCGCGGGGACGTCTACGTCAAGCTGTCGGGCAGTTTCTACGTGCCGCGTTCCGGCCGGGTGGGATTCCGCCTGCAGGCTGGCGAGGGAGATGTGGCCGTGGACGGGAAAACGCTGGGGCTCGCCGCTGGGCTGGAAAAGAAGCGTTTCCTCTACCAGGGATTCCACTCCCTGCGCCTGCAAGGGGTTGCCGCGGGGGAAAAGGGCATCGCCCTCTTGTGGCGGCCGCCGGGGAGCGGCTGGTCGGAACTCGCGGGCAGCTGCCTCTGCAGGCAGGGGGAGGTGCGCGGCTTGAGGGCGGACTATTACCATAACGTGGAATGGAAAGGGCCTGCCGTCTTGAGACAGATCGACCCGCTAGTCCTCTTCCGCTGGCACATAGACCCGTTACCCGAGGTATTCACCACGGTCTGGCGGGGATACCTGCTCGTCCCGGCTGACGGTGAGTACCTTTTCAAAACGCGTTCCAATGACCACGCCTGGCTGAGCATTGACGGCCGCCAGGTGCTGAAGTTTGATTCCGGCGTTGAAGGCGTCGCCGTGGGGCGGGTCCGCCTCTCACAAGGGAGACACCCGCTGGAGTTAAAATACCTCGAGAAGGGCGGGCTTTCCTTCATGGAGTTCTGGTGGCAGCGGCCGGGGGGAGCTATGGAGATCGTGCCGACGCAATATCTCGCGCCGTATTGAGGTATAGTTTGGAAAGCTCAGAAAGTTCAAAGTTTGGAAAGTTGTATTGTATGAACTTTCGCGACTTTCTCAACCTTCTAAGCTTTCAAAACCTTCTAAACTCCAGCTTGCATTCAGCGCCGCTGGTCTTGACAAACGCAAGGACCTGATGTATAATCCATATGTTAAGAAAGCGGGGAAGATTAGCATATGAAGAAGATATTGCTGTCATTCCTGGTGGCTGGCCTGGTCTTTTTTGCCGGCGCGCTGCAGGCGGATGAATACGCCGCTGAGATGCTGTCTATCGGCGTGGGCGCGCGGCCGATGGCCATGGGCGGCGCCTTCGTGGCCGTAGCCAATGACGCCACAGCCGCCTACTGGAACCCGGCCGGGCTTTGCTTCATCCGTACCATGGAGATGTCCACCATCCACCGCAGTGAGGGCACGCGGGAGCTTAGCGGCGTGGGTTATGATTTCTTCAATGTCGCGGTCAATATGCGCGGCTATGGCGCCTGGGCTGTTTCTTACATCACTCACTCGGTGGGAGACATCCCGCACACTTCGGCTGTGCCGTCGGACGGGAAACCATACACAGACTTGGGCGTGTTCCAGGCCCAGGACAACGCCCTGTTGGTCTCCGGTGGGCGCCGCGTGGGCGACCTCATAGCTGTCGGCGGCAGCCTCAAGTACCTCTGGAGCAAGATATTCACGGCCAAGGCCACGGGCTTTGGCATGGACGCCGGTTTGCTGGTAAAGCCCTGGAAGAAGTTCAGCGTCGGCTTGAACGTCCAGGACATAGGCGGCAGTGTCAGCTGGAGTAATACCCCGACCAACCCGAAGGATAGCATCCCCGTCAACGTCAAGGTGGGCACGGCTTTTATCCAGAGGGTGCGCAGGCACATGATAGGGGTAAGCTTCGACGTCGACACGAAGTATAACCCCATACTGCGCTATGGTCTCGAGTATTGGTATGCGGACTTCGTGGCCCTGCGCGCAGGGCTGATCGACCGGGGGCCATCCTTCAAGATAGATGACAAGGATACGTCTCTGGGCGGCGGCATCAAGCTCTACCTCATCACGTTGGATTACGCCTTCGTCGATTACGAGTTGGTCGATGCACACTATTTTTCCATCATCGCCCGGTTCTAAACGGCATTGATATGGGTCCGCCGATTACCCCCGCAGATTACGCCGATAGGATGATTGTCTGCGTTACTAATCAGCAGGGGTGGGAGCAGCTTGAAAGCGTGAGACGGATTAACGATTGACAAAATCGATGTAATATACTATAATATACGATGTAAGCGATTTATACTTAGGTGAGACAGAGAAAAGTTCTCATCTTGGTTGTCAACGGTGTCTATAAGAGCAAGCGTCTAGCTTGTATGCCCCGTGTTACCGGGAGCGGTGCTAGATCATAGAATGAGAAACATGAGAACTGTTTTCCGCCGCCGGTAATAAGGGTGCCTGTGGTGCTTTTTGCTTCGAAGATCGGAGTGAAGATTAGATCGCGATTGAAAACGCAAGGCCCCGGCCTTCTAGTGTTTTCTAGGAACGGATACGATGATGCGAAGAGCCGTTAAATATATACTGGTCCTTTCCCTCCTGCCGCTGGCGCAATCCTCTTACGCCGTGGAATCCCCCTATGACCCGGGAGGTGATCCGTCCAAGAGGCGGGAGCTCACCCGGCTCCTGTATACCAACGTCATGGGCGGGCATGTCCTGGAACCGAAGGAAGTCGGCGACCACCAGGCGATATACATAGATTTTGGCAGTACCGCGGGCGTCAAGCTGGGGGATGAGTTCGTGGCCTTCGGCAAGGGGAGGAAAGTGGTATCTGTTTTGAGGGTGGTTTCCCTACAGCACTACATGTCTGTGGTCGTGCCGATCCAGGGAGAGGTGAAAGGTGGGGAGATCGTAAAGCACCTGAGGAATAAATCGGGACTGAGGATGGACGCGGCGGCTCACGCGCCGAAAGTACCGAAGTACCTATTGGAAGCTGAAAGACAGAAGCGGTTGGCCCCCAGCGGGGGAACTGAACAGCCCCAGGGCACGGGCTTGCCGGCCGGTATTGCCGGTCTGCCCGGTCTGCCCGGTGTCGGCGGTGGTGGGCCTGCCGGTCTGCCCGGTCTGCCCGGTGTCGGCGGTGGTGGGCCTGCCGGTCTGCCC
>CBDVCL010000162.1:0-5805 GCA_965372475.1 uncultured bacterium
AACGTCTATATGTAGGGGCGCTGCTTGCTGCGCCCCTACTCGCGTCGCGGGTTACTGGTTTCCCCGCGTGAGTGCTCTCGTTCTTCATTGCCCTTACTTAAATTCTATATATCCAAATCTTTCCGGCAGCGTAAACGGCCCGTAGGTCACCGACCAGGCCGAGCGCGGCATCACCCACTGGTTGAAGTTCGTGCGCGTGAAGTTGGCCTTCCACACTTCCCCCTTCTTCGGCGCGCCCCCCAGCAGCTCAAAGGGTACGCCTATCTCTACGCACCAGTATCCGTCCCCCGCGGAGACCGCGCTCTCTACCTGCTGATAGTGTTCCTCGTTCTTCAGCCAGCAGGTGCCGTTTTTCGCCACGGCGAACTGCCAGACCCAGAAATCCATGCCCCGCGGCGTCTTCTTCTCCTCTATCACGTCTCCCGGCTCCACCGCTTTCTTCCTCCTCACGCCTTTTCCTTTTTCCTTTTTACTTTTCTCTTCTTCCTTCTTCCTTTTTATTTTTTCCTTCTGCTGTTCTTCTTGCCATTTCTCAAGCGCTTTCCATTCGCGCACCAGGAACAACTGCACGCAGTTGTCCTTCCAGACCGGGTCGCCTCTCTCCAGGGCCGGCGAGGGCGGCCATCCCTCATCGCCCTGCTCACAGCGAAAGCCGACGTAGAACTTGTATTGGGTCGCGCCGATGAAGAACCGGCTCGCTTCTTTTTCCGCTCCCTCACCGTTGTTAAGGTCAAGCGTCCCCAGGGGTGCGACGCCGCTCCAATCATCACCGATCAGGCCGTCCACTTCGGGCGGCACCTTAAGCGACGTAACGGACATGCGCGGCACGTCCGCGAGCACCAGCCCCTTCGGCTCCGTCTCGATCTTGTCCTTGCACGCGACGCGCACCATGCGGTTTACGAAGGAGAGCCCCCTCTCGAACTCGCGCTCCAGGCGCGGCTCGAGGAAACCCAGCCCCGCCAGGTAGGAGAGCTGTGAATGCAGGTGCTCCATGCCTGCGAGGAGCTTCTTCCCCTCTGCCGATCTTTTCAGTTCCATCCCCGCGGCCAACTGCCGCAACAAAGCAAACTCCGCTGCCAGCAGCGCCCCCGCCACCGGCCGCACCTTACCCTCCTCCGTCACGCGCCGCGCCACCTGCTCCAGGTGTCCCAGGTGGAGTTGCGCCGCCCGGCCGTAATCCGCGTGCGGCGCCACGGCGTCTTCCTTGAAGGGGCCGCGGCGCAGGGTCTTCACCTGCTCCTCGTTCAAAGTATCCAGGTCGAAAAAGACCAGCCCCGCCGCTCCCTTCTGCCGCAACACCAACAACTGGTCCAGCAGGTCGGTGGGCGTCTTATAGCGGTAGTTGCCCAGGCCGTGATAAAGCGGCAGGCGCAATTTCGTCACCTCCTCGTTCGCCTCCACGTAGCGGCGGAAGACATAGGGATCCTGGTTATACTCCATGGGCACGACGAAATCCAGCGACGGCCCATCCAGCCAGTCCCACCAGTTTTGCAGCGGCCAGGTATAGACGTAGCGGTACATCGGGTCGGGAAAGACGGCCGAGCTCACAAGCACATCAGAAAAGCGGCCCTTGAGGCGTGCCGACACGTAATCCACCACCTGCTTGACCTGCCTCTCGCGCCAGTCGTTCCAGACCATCCTCTCCGCCACGCTCAACTCTTTCTCTTCCCGCCAGGGGTCAAAACCACTCTCGGCCATAAACACGCCGCGACAGTAATCGCAGGAGCGTTTCTCCGTCTCAGGATACCGCATGTAGTCAAAATGAAAACCGTCAAAACCGAACTTCTCTATCAACTCCTCCGCCCTATCCGCCAGGTAGCGGCGGTACTCCTGCCGTGCCGGGCAGAGCCAGGCAGTCATGCGTTTTTCCCCCGCACTCACGGGCAAGCTATTCGCGAACCAGTCAGGGTGTTCGATCTCCAGTATGTTCGGGTCGTCCTCACCGCGCGCGTGGATGCGGCAGGCAACGTACCAGGCGTGGACATCTATTCCCGCCTTGTGGCATTCATCCACCACCACCTGCAAGGGCTCCCAGCCCCTGTATTCCAGGAACTGGTTGTTGAAGGCGCTGGAGTAGTTGCGGGACACCTGCATGAATATAGTGTTGAGCCCCGCCTGCTTCGCCCGCTTGACCATCCTCTTGATCTCCTTGCCGTTCTTGCCCCCCAGTTGCCCCGGCCGAAAGGCGGTATACCAGGCACCTCGTTCCTCTACCGGCAGGGGTTCGAAAGCCAATGGCAGGCACTTCTCGCGCCAGGCACGGCTGCTCTTCACCAGGGCATCGCACCCCACATGCCCCGCCTCCTCTTGCAGCAGGGGCTTCGCCGCTTCTATATCCGCGGCGGACCTGTCCAGGTAGCCCAACGCTTCCTGCCGCTTCTTCTCCCGCAGGGCATATCGCTCCTCGAAGTAATCGCGCATGTCTCTGGTGCGGCGTTCCTCGCGCAGCAGCAGGCGCGCCAAATCCTTGCCTTCGTAGACCGGCTGGGCGGAGATGTAAAGGTCATCCAGGTCTATCACCACCTCCGTTTTCCCCTGCGCATCGGGCTTGACCGGCTTCACCGATATCTGTACCGACTCTATCTTCTTCCAATCGAACTTCTTGCGGTGTTCCCTGCCATCCTCACCCCAGAAACTGCCGTCTTCGCCGTAATCGCCCAACGGTATGATCACCCGTTTCCAGTCTGTGCTGATGCGCACCCGTTGGTAGATGGGGATGTAGTTGCCGTAGGCGTGTTCGCCGCGCTGGTTGCTGAAACCGATAAAGATCTCTTCCCTGCCCACGCCACCGCGCAGGCGCAGGTTGAGACAGCCACCCGCTTTGCGCCACCTGCGCAGGTCGTGGCGCGGGAACGATATCCTCGCCACCGCCCAGTTGTCGGCTTCGAAGACCAGGTGCAGCGCCTGCCGGCCCTGCTCGCCCTCCACCGTCTCCACGCGCGAGTTGTCGGCGAGCATCTCCACCGTCACCCCCCTGGCGTAGCCGCCGTCGTAGATGCGGACCTGCTCCGCCTCGCCACAGACCAAGCTCGGCAAAACCCAGGCAACACATGTTATGATCGCATTTTTTCTCATTCGCCTGACCATTATAGACTATCCCCGGCTGCTCTTCCCTTCGTTTCGCGCCCGGCGAGACAAAACAAGTTAAACGCTGAACTCCGTCGACCTTGGACTTTGGGCTCTGGACTACATCACTTCACCATAGAGATCATGATCCCCACTGCCCGCTTCATCCCGCCTTCGGCGGGTGGCGGGCGCAGAGGCCCGCCACTACTGCACTCACCGCCTGCGCACGCGTTCTTCCTTCGGTTCTTCGCTAATCTCTCCATACAAGTCGTAGTGCCCTGTATCGACAATTTTCACCCTGTAAAACTCCCCCACCTTCATCCCACCCTTGCCTTTCCCACTTCCCGCCTCCCGCCTCCCGCTTCCCGACCGTACCACGAATACCTTCCCATCAACATCCGGCGCATCCCTGTAACTCCTGCCCCAATCGCCCCCTTCCGCCAGGACGACCAGCTCTCTCCCCTTCAAGGCGCGGTTGACACGGCGCGAGACCTTCATCTGTTCCCGCATCAAGCGATGGTAACGGCGCGCTTTTTCCTCCGCCGCCACCTGCCCCGGCAGGGACGCCGCCGCCGTGCCCGTTTCGGCTGAATACTGAAAGACACCGAGGCGGTCAAAACCCACCGCCTTGACGAAACTCACCAGCGACTCGAATTCACGTTTCCTTTCCCCCGGGTAGCCGGCGATCACCGTGGTGCGCAGGCAGATGCCCGCCACCTTTTCCCTCAGCTTTTCCACCAGGCGCAGGATATCGCGGCGCGCATAGCGCCGCCCCATCAGCTTCAAGATCTTGTCGCTGGCCCCTTGTATGGGCATGTCGATATAGGGCAAGAGCTTGCCGCCGGCGAGCAGCTCGATCAGTTTCCCGTCCACCTTGGCTGGATAGCAATAGAGCAGCCTGATCCAGTGAAGCCCGCGCACATCCAGCAACGCCTTCAGCAGGCGGGGCAACGAGGGCCGCCCGTAGATGTCCTCGCCCCAGGCCGTGCTGTCTTCTGCAACCAGGTTGAGCTCCCGCGCACCGCCGGCGGCCAGGAACTCCGCCTCGCGCACCAGGCCGGAAAGGGAGCGGCTCTTCAAACGCCCGCGTATCTCGGGCAGGGAACAGTAACTGCACCTGTTGTTACAGCCCTCGGAGATCTTGAGGTAAGCGTAATGTCTCGGCGTAAGCCGAAAATACGGACCTCGGACCTTGGAGCTGGGACCTTGTGTTCCTTTCTTATTCCTAGCCCCGAGTTCCCGGTTCCCAGGTCCCAGTAAACCCGCCAGCTTCCCCACTAACTCACGCTCGCAGTTCACCCCCAGCCACAGGTCCACCTCCGGATAGTCCCCCGCAAGAGACCTGCCATACCGCGCCACGAGGCAACCAACCACGGCCAGGCAATTGATATCGCCCCGGTTCTTCCAGCGGCATGCCTCCCCTATCTCCCCCAGCGTCTCCTCTACCGCCTCGCCGATAAAGGAGCAGGTGTTGATGACCACGGCCTCCGCTTCCGCCCGACGCGTGGTCAGCGCCAGTCCTTTCTCGCTGAGCCGATTGGCGAGGCGTTCGCTGTCAACGAGGTTCTTGGGACAACCTAGGCTGGTTAGGTATATCTTCTTGCTCATTCGAGTATTGGGTGATGGGTATTGAGTATTGGGTCAGCATTACTCACTACCCAATACTCACTACTCAATACTGCCTACTTCTTCACCTTAAACAGCACTTGATGCGCCCGTTTCAGCTCCTCGTCGTCCGCATACAGCCTGATCCCCTCGCGGAAGACGTTCTTCGCTGCCTCCGGCCTCTTCATGTTGAAATAGAGGGCCATCAGGCTGCGCCGCGCTATCGTGTTCAGGGGATCGATGTCCAACACCTTCCGCAGGTAGGCTTCCGCTTCTGCCGCTTGCCGGTGTACGAGCAGGAAATTGCCCAGGTTAAGGAGGTAGTTGGCATTATCGGGCTCAACGCCCACGGCGAGGCGGAATTCCCGCTCCGCCTCCGCCGTCCTGCCCGCGATGGCCATCATCACTCCCAGGCCGATCCGCGCCTCGCCCTGGGGCAGGCCCATCTCGATTATGCGCCGCAGTTCCTGCTCGGCCTTTGCCAGCCCCTTTTCCCCCATCAGCCGCCTCGCCCTGCGTATCAGCAGGTCGTGCAGGATGTAAACTACATCGGCGTCCCGCTTCTTCTTGTGCAGCTCCTCGAGACAGGCGGTGACCTCGCGCTCGTTTTTATTCCCATAGATATTACAGGCCAACAAGCTCCTGCGAAAATCAAGCAATTCACCCCCTGATTCTTCAGCGCCGTATCCTAAGGAATCAGGGCCTTCCCACAGCTTCTCCACCTCCGCCGCCAGCGGCGACTCGTAGGCATACTGGTATGCCTCGCGCGCGGCGGCGAACTCCAAGAGCGGCAGAGCGTCCCTGTTCAGGGCAGCGCCCGCGGCAAAGCGCCGCAGGGACTCGTCTCCCGCCAGGTAGCGCTTGAGGAAGTCCCGGCGTTTCAGCAGGCGCTTTCCCTGCTTGTAATCGATCGGCTGCAAGAGAAGGCAACGCTCATCGAAGACCGGCGGCGGCAACTCTATGGGGCGATTGCTCCCCAAGAGCAGTAGGTCCCTGCTGGAGAAATCCGTGCGCCACAGCGAGACATGGGGAAAGGCGGCGCAGAAGGTGGCCAGCAGGCAGCGCAAGCTCTCGCCGGAGAGATTATAGGTGGAGAGCCACTGGCAGAAGGCGCCTCCCTCCGCCAGGCGCGCC
>CBDVCL010000163.1:0-5727 GCA_965372475.1 uncultured bacterium
AGGTGGCTCTATCCCTATTTCTATGACACGCAGGCGGCGATCGCCTACTGTAAGGCGCCCGGTGCTACGGCTGCCGTGGTCAACAACATGCGCAACAGCTTTAGCAATGCCGTGAATAACCTCTTCGGCGAGAACGACCTTTACCGCAACGGTATGGTCAACTGGGCCTACCACTGGGGCTCCAACCAGTGCCGTGGTTGGTGGGGCGCCTTCCACCTCCAGGCCGCTCTCTTGAATACCACCGGCGCCCATACCCAGCAGGAATGCCGGGACTACGCGCAGGAGATGATGCATTTCTTCCACGGCCAAAATACGATGCGCATGACCTACCTTACCAACATGACCGCTTACGGCGGCGACCACTGCTCCTGGCAGTTCTACCATGCCTGGTTCGGCAACCGCTGGGACCTTGATTCCAGGGTCGATTACATGGGTAAGCCGGCGGCGATAGACGAGCCGGATTATCCCTATTACAAGGGGGTGGACAACCTTGGCGTCAGCGACAACAAGATAGTCAATTATGGTCCGCCGCCGGGGTTCATTCCGGGAGGGCCGAACAAGGACTATGGCGGCACCGCTATTCCGCCGGGTGGCGAGACGTACTACAACAGGTTCTACCGCGATTGGGCCGACCAGCAGATCTGGACGGCGCGCACCTGGGAGATCAGCGAGAACTCCATCGGCTACAACGGCCCCTATATCGGCCTCGCTTCCTATTACATGTCCGCCGCGCCGCGCAGCAGTATGACGCCGACGCCGAGCGTCACCCACACCTCAACGCATTCGCCCACAGCTACCGTTACGCCCAGCGTCACGCCCACGTCCACCCTGAGTCCTACGCGGACGATCACCGCCACGGCGACGGAGTCCGCCAGCCACACCCTTTCCGCCACGCCCAGCGCCACGGCGACGGAGTCCGCCAGCCATACCGCTTCAAGCACGCCTAGCGTGACCGCTACGTGGACGCGCAGCGATACTCCCATGCCAACCACGAGCGTCAGCGAGAGCGCTACGCCCAGCCCTACCGGCAGCACATCGCGAACGCCTACTGCTTCGCCCCAGCTTTCGCCTACACCCACGCTTACGCCTGGCATTCCCGAGATCGAGGATCATTCCTTTTACCCTAATCCTTACACAGGGGGAGAGGGGTACTTCACTTACAAGTTGAGCGCGCCTCCTGACGATCTGCGCATCAAGATATTCACCGTATCCGGCAGGAAGGTGGTAGAACTGAAGGTAGAGTCTTACGCGAGCGGCTATTACGAGAAGATCCCCTTTGCGGCGAAGGATAATTGGGGGAACAAGCTAGCAAGTGGTGTGTACCTTTACCTGGTAGAGGTCTATCGCGGCAAGGTGATGACAGACAGGAAGGTGGGGAAGATGGTTATTCTTAGATAGGAAGTGGCAGGCGGGAAGTTGGCAGCGGGATCGGGCTTGAGTGCTTCCGTCTTCGGACATCCGACCTGCGACTTCCTCTTGATAATAGTATGACTAGCGACAAGCGACTAGCGACCAGCAACAGCACTAAAGCGCTGGTATTGTTTCTCGCCATGTTCTGGCTGGCGACCAGCGCGCACGCTGCCCTCGCCAACACCATCAACCACTGCGGCAAGGACTACTGGATAAACGGTGCCAACATCCCCTGGAACCAGTACGGCACCGACGTGGGCGTTCACCCCGACTGGGGCTCCCTGCACGATCCGATTTGGTTCGAGAGCCATTTCACCGATTGCGAGGCGCACGGCATAAACACGCTGCGCTGGTGGCTGCACTGCGACGGCCGTTCCTCGCCCGAGTGGGCGGGTGATGAGAGCGTCACGGGGCTGGACGCGGGGATGATAGCCGAGATGGACGACATCATCACGCGCGCCGCGAACCACAAGATCATGCTCATCATCTGCCTCTGGGATTTCGGCATGTGCGATACCGTGGGCGGTTGCGGTCCTGAGGCAGGACAGCACTCTGACCTGCTCAGGGATCCCGCCAAGGTGCAGACCTACATCGATAACGCACTCGTGCCGATGGTGACTGGGCTCGCCGGGCACACGAACATCCTCGCCTGGGAGGTGATCAACGAGCCGGCCTGGGCCTGCGCCGAGCCGACTGTTGCCGACCCCGTGACTAACTTCGAGATGCAGAGGTTCGTTGCCATGCAGGCGGCGGCGATCCACCAGAACTGCTCGGAGAAGGTAACGGTGGGCGAGGCCTACCTGAAATGGAACTCGAACTGCCAGTCGGCGATAGAGCACCTCTGGGAGGACGCCGACCTCATCGCCGCGCATCCCACCAACGACGCTGACGCCTATCTTGATTTCTACCAGGTGCACTACTACGACTGGATGTATAACGCTTCCTGGGGTTACGACCCTAACTGGTTGGCGCCGCCTCCGCCTCGCGACCCCGTCTACTGGTGCCTGGACAAGCCGACGATTATCGGTGAGGCGCCGGGCGCCGACGGGCAATACACGCTTACCGAAATGCTGGACAACCCCTACACCAACGGCTATGCGGGTCAATTGTTCTGGTCCTACAACTCCGACTGGGACTGGAACTGGGCCAACATCGCGGACGAACTGCTCGCCTTTCGCAACGCGCACGCCGCCGAGGTGGACTTCTCGTGCACGCTGGACACGCCCACGGTGACGATGACCTACACCGGTACGCCCACCCGCAGCATCACGCCGAAGGCGAGCCCCACAGCGACGGTATCGGCCAGCCATAGCTCCACGGCCAGCCGCACCGCTACGCTGACCGCTACGCGCACTGCCACCGCATCTAGCACCCCTACCGCCACGCGCACGGCGAGCGAGACGGCGACGGCCTCCGCCAGCGATACGCCTTCCGCTACTCCCAGTGTCACGCTTACCATGAGCGAGACGGCGACCCCGTCCGCCAGCCATACACCCTCTGTCACTTCCAGCGTCACGCTTAGCGTGAGTGAGACGGCGACCCCTTCCACCAGCCATACTCCCTCCGTCACTTCAAGCGTCACGCCCAGCGTGAGCGAGACGGGCACCGCTTCTGCCAGCCGTACCCCTAGCTACACACCCAGCCATTCCATGACTACAAGCGCCACTGCCACGGTGTCGGCAAGTCGTACGCGAAGCTGGACGAGGACGGCGACCCTAACCGCTACGCCGACCTTCACGCCGCCGCCGACCCTGACGGTGACGTGGACGTACGGCGCGCTCTTCACCGGCACGGCAACGCCGACGATCACGCCGGACGTGAGCGCTACCCCCAGCCCCACGCCGGGGGAACTGCTGATAGAGGACCACGCCTTCTACCCCAACCCCTTCTCAGGCGACGAGGCGTATTTCACCTATCGCCTCAGCGCCCCCGCGGATGAAGTGCGCATCAAGGTCTTTACCGTCTCGGGCCGCCTCGTGGTAGACCTGCTCGTGGAAGATTCCTTCTACGGCGAGTACGAGTCCATCATCTTTACGGGGCGGGACAACTGGAGCAACGTCCTCGCGGATGGTGTGTATTTGTACCTGATAGAGGCGAGCCGCTCCGGCATGGTCGCTGATAGGAAGATAGGGAAGCTGGTGATCCTGCGGTGATCCTTCTGGGTTGTTGCTAGTTGCTAGTTGCTTGTGGTTGGTGTATCATCTCACCTGGAATTGACAAGCGCTTGTGAAGGTCTCCACAGTTAAGCGCGAGCGACGAGCGACCAGCGACTAGCGACTGCCTGCAATTGGCCAAAGTCTACGAGAAACAATGCAAATCCATCCTCACCGGTAGTGGTGACGGCTACACCCTCAATCCTTACTTCGGCTGCCAGCATCTCTGCGTCTACTGTTACGCCCGTTACATGCTGCGTTTCCGCCGCTACAAGGAGGACTGGGGCGGTTTCGTCGAGGTAAAGGTCAACGCCGCCGAGGTGCTGGAGAAGGAACTGGGGAAAAAGAAGCCCGGCCGCGTGATGCTCTCGACCGCCTGCGACCCCTACCAGCCGCTCGAGGAACACCGTAAGATAACCCGTGCCTGCCTGGAGCGGTTCAAGGGTAGTGAGTGGCAGGTCTTCATCCTCACTAAGGGCGCCCTGGCAGGGCGTGACCTGGATATCATCAAGGGTATCCCCAAGGCGCGGCTCGCCTGCACTATCACCAGCTTCGACGAGAGCCTGCGCAACCGCCTCGAACCGGGCTCCTCGCCGTCCGCCGAGCGGCTAAAGCTATTGCGGGGTGCGGCGGAAAAGGGTATAGTGATCAGCATCGTGCTGGGACCCTTACTGCCCGGGCTGACGGCGACGCGGGAGAACATCCGCGGCCTGTTCGAGAACCTGTCCGCCCTGCCGCTGGACCATATCCACACCGACCGCCTCAACCTGCGCGGCGGGGTGGCGGGGAGCCTGCGCAAGTTCCTGCGCTACCAGTTCCCGGAACTGTGCGACTATTACGAAGGGTTCTTCCGCGGGCAGGAAGGCGATTACGAGAGCGAGATGACCCGCTGCATAGGTGAGGCCGCGGCGGAATTCGGTATGGAAAGTCTATTGAAATAGGGGGAGAACGATGAAGAAACATCCTGCACTGCTATTGGTCCTACTGGTCTTATCAGTCCTATTACAATTATCCTGCTCCAAGAAGCAGGTGAAAATGGCCGAGATCGACGCAGTGGAGGAGGAAGTAGCGGACGAAAGCGCTGTCGCGGGTGGTGCAGAGGAGACGTACGCGTATGACGGCGAAGCCGCGCCCGGTGTGCCCCTTGAGAGCAAGGCGATGGGGAAGTCCAGGCCCGGTGGTGTGGCCAGGGGAGGGGGCCGCGCCAGCGCGCCGCGTTCGCGCCCCAAGTCAGGTGGGGTGAAGGCGGGCTCCTCTGACGACAACAAGCAGTTCAACTATTTCCTCGGCTTCCTCGAGAAGTTCAAGCGGGAGAAGACGCGCAAGCTGGACGTCTCCCAGCGCCTGATCATCGAGGCGGTGAACGAGAAGGGCGAGACACTGCCCGACACACGGCTCACCTTCAAGCAGAAGGGCAAGCAGGTCTGCTTCCGCAAGACGCACGCGGACGGCCGCGCGCTCTTCTTTCCCAGCGAGAAATCGGATTATGGCAAAAAGGGACTGAAGCTTGAGGCCAAGTTCGGCAACCAGGTGGTCGAACAGAAGATAGATGCCGACGGGGAGAGGCTGGTGCAGGTGGTGATACCCGCGGCTAGGCCGGATTTCAAGCGCCCCCCCGCGGACGTTGCCTTCCTCATCGATACCACCGGCAGTATGGGTGACGAGATCGCGCGCCTCAAGCAGACGATCAAGGTGATACACTTCCAGCTCACAGAGAGCAAGGAAAAGCCGGATCTCAGGTTCGGCATGGTGCTCTACCGCGACAAGGGGGACGAGTACCGCACCCGGGTGGTGCCTTTCACCGACAGCATCGACGACTTCAGCGAGGCGCTGAACAAGGTCGCGGCGGGCGGAGGCGGCGACTACCCCGAGGACGTGGAGGCGGGCCTGGCCGAGGCGATGGCCAAGCTGCAGTGGCGTGAGAACGGTGTGAAGATGCTCTTCTTGATCGCCGACGCGCCGCCCCACCTGGACTACAAGGACATCCCCAGCTACGTTGATTCGATGCGCGGCGCCGCGGCGCCGTCGCCGTACAGTTCCACCGGCCGCGCCATCACTGAGTACGCGCGCCTGTTTTCCAGCAGCCGTCCCGCTTCGGCGACGATGCGGTCGCGTTCGGTGCCGACCAGCCGCGCGTTGCCGGCGAACACGCCCTCGGGACGCT
>CBDVCL010000164.1:0-5696 GCA_965372475.1 uncultured bacterium
ATTCACACAAGACATTCTTACATTACCGCATCCTTCGGATGCGGTGGCGGCCGTTGAAGGCCGCCACTACTGCAACCGGTCATCGACTAAGGTGTGGATATTCGGCGCGTTTTTCTTTAGAATCTTCGTTAGCTTTGGCAGACTTGTGGCACTTATCATAAACGGATGGATTTATGGGCGGGTAGCTCAATGGAAAGAGCAGCTACTTCGGTAGATGGTTGCCGGTTCGAGTCCGGTTCCGCCCATTATGCATCCAGAGGTGGGCCATTGGGACGTCCGCTCCGCGGGACAAGATGGTCCACTGACAATCATCGCGATGACTAATGACGATACCGCACGGCTGGTGCAGGAGGCACTGGCCGGCAAGAGCGAGGCCTTCACCTCGCTGGTGAAGAATTACCAGGATTACGCGTATGGCGTGGCGATCGGCGTGCTCTCGGACTTCGAGCTGGCGCGGGACGTGGTGCAGGAATCGTTCCTCGTCGCCTGGCGGGACCTGGGTAAGCTCCAAGACCCGGCACGCTTCGGCGGCTGGCTGCGCGGCATCGTGCGCAATACCTCCTTCCATGCCCTGCGGGAACTCAAGCGCGTGAGGGAGATGGCCGAGCAGATGCAGGACGAATCCGGCGTACTGGCACCCGAGCCGCAAGAGCAAGATGAGCGACTAGAACTGGTGCGCGAGGCGCTGGAAGGGCTCGACGACAAGAACCGCGAGGTAGCCAGCTTATACTATGTAAACGGCTTCAGTTACAAGGACATCTCGGGCTTCACGGGCATGAGCGAGACCGCGGTGCAGGGAAGGCTGCAGCGCGCACGGAAGAAAATGAAAGAGGGGATAGAGAAGATGGTCAGGAACACATTCAAGAAGAAGAGATTGCCGGACGATTTCTCGTCCGAAATACAGAAACTGTTGGACGCCACCGCCCAGTGGGGCAAGCAGCACGAGCAAGCCATCAAGAAGCTGACGAAGATCGGCGAGCCGGCGGTAGAGCCGCTGATCAAGGCGATGGAAGACGAGCGGATAGCGGTGCGCCGGGCGGCAGCGAGGGCGCTGTGCCTGATAGGCGACGCCAGGGCGTTGCGGCCGGTGCTGCGCATCCTCTACCTGGATGTATTCCGTTCCGAAAACTGGTACCTGTTCGACGAGTACCACAGTGGGCGAGTATTGGCGGTACCCGGGATGCGGGAGGAACTGCTGAAATACGTGCGTGACGAGAAGAGCGAGCATCGCGAAGATGTGATGACGGCGCTGTCGCATCTCAAGGGAGACGAGGAGGTATACAAGTGCCTGGCCGAGATAGCCTGGGACAAAAAGGGCCAACCCTACTGGCTGCGCCGCCGGGCGCTAGAGGCCGTCTGCCATCTCAAGCCCAAAGAGTCCCTAGAAATAATCTGTAAGGGCCTCCAGGACCCAAAACTCAGCCGGGACAGCGGCGGCCTGTGGTGGTACGCGCTCTACAACAACCTGGTATTGCCGTGGGAGACCTGCCTGCTGGGGTTCGGACGCAAGGTAGCTCCGAACAACCGGCACTTCGCCGCGTGGATAACGCTCAGGCTGGGCGAAAAAGGCAGGAAGGAACTGCGCAGGCTGGTCAAGGGCAAGGACCGGGATAAGAAAGCTACCGCAGCCCTGGCCCTGGCCTATGATGACCAAAAGGAAGCGTTCGAACCGCTGGTCGAGGAGCTGGTAGACGGCTACAGCCATCAGAAATGGATACGCATAATCTCGCGCACGATCCTCTGGAAGTACGCCGACCGCATAGAGCCTTGGGCAGCAAAACAGAAGCTTGACACCAAGAAAGGTCCGGGCGTCTCCTGGCTGCTGGCCAATGTCCGTATGAAGCGGGGGGAAGGAACGTCGAAGGACGTACTGTACTACGGTTCCCCTGCCGCACGCGGCGCCGCGGCGAAGAAGCGAGCAGAGGAGGACGGCGTAAAGTTCTTGCCTGAGCTGAGACGCTTCCTGCGCGAGGGTAAGCCGCGCAAAGTCGCACAGCAGGCCTTCCGCCAGATGTATCGCCTCAAGGAGAAGGCCTTCCCCCTCGCCAAGGAAATGCTGAAGTCCGAACACTGGACGGAACGCAAGGCGGGGGTCTGCCTTCTGAAACGCTGGGGCAAGCTGACAACTCAGCAGAAGACGAAGGCGAAGAAGGACAAGCATGTCGCGGTGAGGCATGCGGTGGGATTGAAGTAGGAAAGGTTGCAGAGTCGCAAGGTTTCAAGGTTGCAGGGGAAAGGCGTAACGGCGAGCCCCGCAACATTAAACTCTTTGTCGTTGCGGGATGACCCGTGCTCTCATATTGACTCTATGGAAGCACGGCCCTCAGTAGACCGCTCCGGCGCTCGCGCGCCGTCGCTCTGTCTTCTTTCGCTGCCGCGAAAGAAGACTGCCCCCGGAGGGGGATGCCCAACCCCTCCAGGGAACGTACGGTTTCCTAGACCGTCGAGGGCAACACGACGGTTTTCAGATGCGTACGTCTGCTGCAATAGTGCCACTTCTTCCTTGTCCGAGGGTCCTTTACCGCAGACTTCCTTGAGAATCGAGATTCGATATTGGACCGCGCCGGAGCAGTGTTCCGGCGCTCTGCATTTCTCCGCATAGCGGAGAAATGCGGCCCGGGAGCGGATGCCCAGCCGCTTCCCGGGAACGCACGGTTTCCTAGACCGTCGAGGGCAACACGTCGCATACTCCCTTCCGGCCGCCTCTTACCTCTTTTTCTCGCTCATCCCTTCGGGATGAGGGGAGCACGCGGTGGTGCTCCCCTACACTACTTCTTCGTTTTCACAGGCTTCTTTTTCGCTTCCAGCACCGCGCGCAGCAGGTTAAGCTTAGCTTGCAGCGTATGCTTCTCCCGTTCTTCCGCCAGTTCCTTCGCGACGAATTCCAAGGGGACTTGCTTGGCATAGTCGCTGTGGGACAGATTCCAGCAGACTGCCTGCCGGACTTTGCGGCTCTTGTCGTGCAACATCTCCAGGAATACGGGAAGCAGTTGCTTCTTCTGCTTCTCGCCGATCTTATGGTCGCCGTTGATTAATACCTCCAAGGTGAATCGTCTCACCTTGCGGTTCTTGTCCTTGAGTGCCTCTATCAACAGCTCGGCGATCCTCGCGCTGGTAATTCCCGTGGCACCGAGCATGTGCACCGCGCTCTTGCGCATGCGGGGCTCACCCGACTCCAGGGCCCTGATAAAACCGTCAACGCCGTCAGGTCCGATCTTCTTCAGCTCCGCAACAGTCTTATGCCAGTCCTGAGCGTCGTACCCGAAGCCCCCGATAAGCTTGAAGACCTTATCGCCGAAGTCCTTCTTCGGTGCCTTATCTTTGAGTACCTTCTCGACCATGCCGATCATCTCCTCTTTCAGCTTCTCGCGCGAATCGTGCAGGCGGCCCTTCACCGTGCCCACGGGCACTTCCTGCATCTTCGCCACTTCCTCGACCGAGTAGCCGTTAACATAGAATAACGTCGTCGTTTCCTGCTGTGGCTTGGAGAGCTTGGCGATCGCCGCCATCACCTCGTCCTTGAGCTCCCGGCGCTTCTCCTTTTCCTGCCACTCGGCCATACTGCGCTTGCCGTCCGCCCCCTCCCCTATCCCCGCCGCCTCTTTCCTGCGGCGCATCAGGTCGATGCTCTTGTTTATCGCGATCGAGCGCAGCCAGGAACCCAGCTTGTCAGCGTCCCTGAGTCGTTCCAGCTTGCCGAAGGCGTCCACGAAGACGGTCTGCGCCACATCCTCGGCATCGTGATAATTCTTCAGCCGCGCCAGTGCGACACCGTATACCGCGTCCTTGTATTTCTCAACTATCGGCCCGAATGCCTCAGCGCCCTCCTTCAGCGCCGCCGCCACGAGCCCTTTGTCCTTCTTCATCTCGAGATCTCTTGTATATAGGTCGTTTGAGCGCGGCGAAAGGTTGGAACAATTTGAGGAAGTCGGAGATCGGAAGTCGGAGGTCGGAATCGCGTCAGTAGAGAGCCAATCATCCCAGAAGGGAGTCGAGGTCGTCGGCTTCCAAGGCGGCGGCGATCTTCTCCAGCATCTTATCCAGGCTACCTTCGCACTCGCCTTTCCAAACGGTAGCGATGACCTTCTCGGCGAAGAGGTCGCCATGTTCCTTCATTGAGTCGGCCATGTTCCTGCCGCCAAGGATGCTCTCCTTCATCGCCATCACAGCACCCTTCAGCTTCTCGTCCGCCGTCTCCTCGGCCGCGATATGCAGGGCCTCGACAACGGGGGTGCCGATCTTGACCGAATTCGCCAGTGACTTGAAGACTTTTACCTGATCGCTCATTGTCTCCTCCTTGGTTAGAACGGTACAAAGGTATAACCCTTCGACTCACTTCGTTCGCTCAGGGCAAGAGGTGTAAAGGGGCAACCCTTCGACTCGCGAACGCCGCTCGCTCAGGGCAGGGGTTGCAAGGTAACAAGGTTGCAAGGTCACTTCAGGCGCAGGTTATGTGCTTTGAGCATCTCGTCCACGAGTGGCTCGATCACGTCCAGATCGCCGCAAAGGGGATGGTTGATCAGCGCTTGCTGGGCCAGGCGCTTGCTCTTTTCCATTGCCGCCTGCACGGTAAGCGTCTCGTACGCCTTTACCGCCTGTACCAGGCCGCGGAAGGCAAGCGGTATCGGCCCCACCGGTAGGGGCTTGGCCCCCTTCTTCCCCACGCGGCATACCACTTCTACCACGGCATCGTCCTCGATGCCGTCAAGCGTGCCACGGTTGGGCACGTTGCAGACGAGTTCCTCGCCGCTATCGTTATGTATCGCCTTGATCATCGCGAAAGTGATATCAGCGTAGCCGCCGCCGCCTCTTCCTGCCAACGCTTGCGGCTTGCTGTCACTTCCCTTCGCCGCCGCTTGGGCCAGCACCTTCTTCTCCAGTGCCATAACCACCTGGGCGCGGCCCTTCCTCGCGTTCTTCGCCGCCTTCACCATCTGAGCGCGCGAGAAGTAGTAGTGCAGGTAGCCGATGGGGATGGCGCCCACGAGGCGCGCGATCCTGCCCTCGGCCATGGTAGCGTTGTCCCTGCCTCCCCTGCGCGCACCGTAAAGCTTATCTATGGCATCGGCAGTCACATCCTTGCCGCTTGATACGATGCGGTGTACAAAGCCAAGGTGGTTGAGCCCCGCCGAATACATCTTGAGGCGCGGGTAGGCCCAGCGGAGCGCCTGTTGCAGGTTCCACTGGATACCGGGGATACCCGAGCAAAGGCCGAGGAAACGCGCGCGCGTATGTTTCGTCACCGCCTCGGTGATGATGCCGCTGGGGTTGGTGTAATTCAATATAAAAGCGCGTGGCGCCACTTTCTCTACGGCGCGCGCTATCTTCAGCATCTCGGGAATGGTGCGCAGGGCCTTGAACATCCCCCCCGCCCCCGTCGTCTCCTGGCCGATGAGGCCATACCTGAGCGGGATGCTCTCGTCCTTATGGCGCGCCATCATGCCGCCGACGCGTATCTGGGTGATGACGAAATCAGCGCCTTTGAGCAGCGCCGCGAGCGAGCGGCCGCTGCGCACGGCGACGTCCCTGCCGCTCTTCTTCACCATGCGCTCGCTCAATCCCGCCATGATGCCGAGGCGCTTGGCGTTTATATCCGTAAGACGCAGCGCCGTAACCGGCAGGCGCTTCGCGTCCTGCGCCAAGAGGCCCTCCACAAGCTCAGGCGTGTAGGAGCTTCCCGCGCCGACGATGCATAC
>CBDVCL010000165.1:0-5677 GCA_965372475.1 uncultured bacterium
CTTTGCCTCGTGTTGACAAAGGAGCATTTCCGTGCCGCGTGGGGAGGGAGCTACCGCCTCTTGTTCTGGCCCAGCGTGGCGGTGGCGGCCGTGGCGCTGCCGTATTTCTTCCTGCTGGAGAAGATTATTGAATAGTCCCAGGTCCCAGGTCCCAGGTCCCAGGTTCCGCGTTCTCCTGAGAGCAACGCTGCTCCTCTTCGTGCTCGCGTTGCCCCTGCAGGGCACCGCAGACGAGAAGCTCCACGTCGCTTACATCTACGACGAGCGTTTCCCGCGTCCCTTCGATGGCGAGCTCAAGCACCTGCTCAAGCAGGCGGCGAAGACGCTGGGGGACAAGCTGGGGGGCAAGGTGGAGTTCGGGGTGGTCGAGCAGGTAGCCCTGGAGGACTTCTTCGCCAAGCACCTGGACAAGTTCACGTACTATGAGATCAAGGCAAGGGTCGGCTACCCGGTCTTCAAGACGCTGGAGACCTCCGTGTACCTGGATGCGGTGGCGGCTTTCCTGGAGCGTTGGCGCCTTGCGGAACTGCGGGCTTTCTTTCCTGCCGCACCGGCCGATGCAGACCGCGCCTGGGTGGCAAGAGAGCTTCTCAAGGCCTACGCTGAGAGGATAGGCGCGCTCAAGGGATTGAGCTACGCGGACGGGCAGCCGTTTCTCGAAAAAAAAGGCTACGTTTATCATTCCTACCTTGCCTGGGCTACTGCCGCCAGCGCGCAAAAAGAATGGGAACTGCTGGTGACCAACGCGCCCATCGTGTATGACCATATCACCCAGCCCTACCCGCATAACGTGCTGAAGAAAGCGATGTTGGGCGGCGTCTCCCTCGCCGGCCAACCGAAGCAGAGCGGCCTCAACCGCGTGGTGCTGCTCAGCCTGGCTGCTTTCGCTGACGGCCGGCCCTCTTTTCTTGAGCCGAGCCTCGCTGGGCACAGCGAGAAGGAAAAGGCAAAGGTTGCCGGCGGTTACCTGCTGGCGCACGAGCTCGGGCACGCCATCTACCTCGTGCCTGATGTTTACGACCATAGCCCACACTGCCTGATGCATACTACGTTCGCCAACATGGAATACTGGTCCGGTTACCTGGAATTGACGGCGGAGAGAAAGAGATGCCCGCAATGCGAGCCTTACCGCGTGGCGAGGGAGAAGCTGGTGTCGGCTGACCGCCATTATGCCAAGAAGAAATACGATAAGGCGCTGAAGGATTACCGGCAATCGGAAGAACGACTGCCTGAATTCATCTCGGGCGAGCGCAAGGTGATAGCGGCGCGGCTGATGCTGAAGCAGTTGAAGTGCCTGATATTCCTGGCGCGCCGCACGGAAGCCCTGGCGTTGGTGGACCGCCTCATCGCCAGCGACCCCGAGAACAAGGAATTCAAGCGCTTGCGATTTAGCGTCGTTGACATGGGGAAGGACGTTTGGAAATTGCCGGAGGACGAGAGAAAAGAAAAAAGATAGAGGAACACGTTAGTGTTCCCGCTTTGATCGTGTTTCATACATAAGGAGTTGAGAATGACCAAGCATCAAGACCTGCTAGCCGGCAAACGTATCGTCTTAACCGGTATCTCCAGGGGCATCGGCCGTGCGGCGGCTGAGGCCCTACTGGGTAACAAGGCCGAAGTGATCGGCGTCGGCAGGAACAAGGAGAACCTCGATAAGGCCGCGGCGGGACTCAAGGAATTCGGCGAGGCCGTTTCCTTTGTGCTTGGCGACATAGGCGAGCCGCAGAGCGCGGTCAAGGTGGCCGAAGAAGTGAAGAAGCGCTGGGGAGCGCTCGACCTGCTGATAAACAACGCCGCGATCATGAAGTGGTCGAACAGCTTCGAGGAAGACGAGGAAGGTTGGCTAGAGGAGTCCCTGCGCGTGAACGTCCTTTCGATCCATTACATCACGCGCAACCTGCTGCCCTTCCTGAGGAAAGGGAAGCAACCCCGCATACTCAACTACGGCTCGGGCGCGGGACAGATAAAGGGAGTGCTGGACAGCGGCGAGGGGAGCATGGGTTCCTACCGTCTCTCCAAGCTCGCGGTGAACGGCCTTACCATGCTATACGCCAACCAGTTGAAAGGTCAGGTCTCCGTATTGACGGTTGACCCGGGCTGGATAAAGACCGACTTGGGCGGCCCCGAGGCACCCGAGGATACCTCTGCCGCCGTGCAACGGCTGGTCGACAGCATTGACCTGGACTGGGAGGTGACGGGCAAGTTCGTGAAAGGGAAGGATATCCTGGACTGGTAAGAGAAGTCAGAACCTGTTTGATGGCTTCGTAGTATTCTCTCCTGTAGTGCTCCATTGACAGTTGTCAGGATATAGCGCATAATGGCGCTGTAGACTAGAGGGGCTCCTGACCCCATCACATTCTCCGCGGAACCATAAAGGGATAAGCCTTGCGAAAACACTCTCGCCTATCACTGTTGGGCTGGCGGCTCATCGCTCCAGCCACATCCTTGTGCAACCTACTTGGAGGGCCAGCGGTATTCGGGAACGCCAAGGGGGCGGCCGTTGTCTCCTCTCGGGCCCTGTCCCGGGCTGCATTGGCATCGTTCCTGGCGGGAGTGTTTGTCATATCCTACGCTGGCTGGGTGTTTCTCAACTACGGTCTGATATACACATATGGTTGGGCTGCTCTGGGCCTTAACGTAGCTATCGCCATCTTGCTGGCAGCGATTCTCTTGAAGATACATCCGTTGACGATATATGTGACATGTGGTGGGTGCGGGAGGAAGGTGCTTGCGGGAGCCCCCCTCTGCTTCTTTAGGAGATGTATCCTTGGTATGCGTAAGTGCCTTCATTGCGCGAAGATACTCGCATCAGACGGAACTCCGCTCACCGCGAGGAAGATACCTATCTTCAGGCGTGCAGCAAGACAGCTGATGCTGGTTACGCTTCTGTCGGCCATAAGCCTCGCAGTTGGCTTTTTCGGCGCCAGTTATCTGTGGAGAGCAGTCGGCACGGCAATGCTAAACGACACGCGTGAAACCTGGATGTCTTTGAAGAAGGAATGGCAGAGCGAGCCGGCAGGCGAAGTAACCAAGTCAACCGGCGAGAGCGATGCCGTGCGTTGGATAAAGGCGGCTGTAGAGAGTATCGAGAACCGAGAGAAGGATCCTGACCGCAAGAAGGAAGAAGGCGAGCTCGCCTCGCGTGTGGTTATTGATAGCATAGACGGCAAAGCGAACCGGGATGACCTGGCTGCCGCCGAGAAGCTGGTCGCCAAATACGAAGGCGGTTTGGACCTGTTGAGAAAGGCCGCTCAAAGCGGGGTTGTCGACTGGGGCTTTGGCTGGGAGGAGGTCGTGGATAACGAGCTGCACGCACCCGACTACAGGGGTTATGGATTCCCAGCAAGACTGGTGACGTGTGAAGCAATCGTCCTAGCGGAGCGGGGTGACGCAGATGGTGCAGCCAGAGCGGTGCGTGACGGGTTGTTCTACGCGATGTCCTTGAGTGAAAGGAAGGACCTGTTTAGCCGGACCGTTAGCGCCCATTTTTTGAGAAGGTCGTTAATCGCAGCTCGCTATGTCCTCCCTGTCGTCGAACCGTCGATGGCGGAAGAGCTATGGGTGCCCTGCATCTCGCATCCGGCAAGAGAAAGGTTCATCGAGTCATATGTCTTTGAGCTGGGCTTCACGCTCCATTGGAAGGAACTGCCAGATATGGGAGCGGTCTTTGGTCTTCCCGCTTGGCTGGTCAACCCGCTCTATCGACCGTTCTGGGACATAGACCGCGTGAAGTATGCCCGGATAAACTTCTGGCTGATTGATATATTCAGTAGACCCTATCAAGACATCAGAGATGAGTTTATCGAGTCCTTCCGCTTGGAGAGAGCCAAGCTTGGGACGTATGGGGGCTTCACATTCGTGGTGCCCTCTAAAGTCATAAGGAGTATGATAGAAACCCAGCTTGAAGCGGACGCAAGGATGCGACTGGCGAGGCTGGCGATACACGCTCAACAACGCAAAAAGGCGCTTGGACGATTGCCTGGCAGTCTTAAGGAACTCGAGGAGGGGTTGCATTGTCCGGAGTGTGTGGGTGACCCGTTCTCCGGGGATAAGATGGTCTTCACCCAGCTTGATGATGGTATCAGAATACACAGCGTGGGGAGAGACCTTATGAGCGACGATAGTGGAGAAAAGCGCAAGCTGATGAGATACTCAACGGAGCGTATCTGGAAGGACGATGATATTTCGTGGATAGTCAGGTAAGCAAGGCCCCATGAACCATTCGTGTGACTCGGGTACACGGCACGGCCAGGTGAGGGGGATGGGATGTTAAGCGAGCCATAGCGGCTCGCTTTATGTATTGGAGACGGGAGACAGGATAATCGGAAAGGACGAGATTCGAAATTCGAGATTGGACCGCATTCTATCACAATCCCCTATAACCAACCCGTGAGTCGTGCCAGTGTCTCAGTGTAATGAACATAGTTTTCCAGCGATATGTCATGAGGCACGGCGTGATCGCAGGAGGGGATAAAGCCGCCGTCCTTTAGGAGCGCGGGGACGAAAGACTCCAGGTGCTGTTCTATCTCCCTGCCTCCCCGTGCAATGATGCGTTTATCTACGCCGCCCCTGTAGGCCATCTTCCTGCCAAAACGCTCGCGGAACTTCAGAAGGTCATTGCCTGCCGCCACTTCTATGGGACTGCAAACGTTTATACCGCACTCGATCCATATCGGGATTAGTTCTTCTATGAATCCGTCGGAGTCCAGCTCGATGATATCGCAGCCGTGCTTTTTCAGGAGGGGTACCCATTCTTTATAAGCGGGGGCGATAAACTCTCTGGTCATATCGGGCGAGATCATGCTATGCATTTTATAGGCCATGTCCTCTTGTATGAAGGCATGGTCGATATCCGTTCCCTCAAGCAGGCGGGAGAGTATGTCCTTTACGAAGTCCGTCCAGAAAGAGGCCATTTCCTTGACCAGGTCAGGCTTCTCTATGATCATCATACAAAGGCCCTCGAAACCGCACCACTCCCGCAGCTGCCAGAACGGGCCCGTCCAATTGACGCTGACGACGTAGTCCCTGTGCTTGAGCTTGGCACACCGGTGCTCGAAATCGTCGGGGAACCTTCCCTCTGTGTTGGTGTTGTACCGCTTCTTCATCTCAGCCCAGTCGTCCCGGTTCTCTACCGGGCACTTGTGCCAGCGGCGGGTGACGAAGTCTATCTTACCACCACCAGCCCGTAGATAACTGATGTCGAACTCGTCTGATATCTCGACTATCGCACCCATCCAGTCTTGAACCAGATAGTGACCGTCCTTGTGTTCTAACACCTTCTCCTCAAATTCGGGGATCATCCTGAAGGAAACTGCGGGTTGGGTGCGTCCTGCGGGGCGGGGGTAGTCTATGCCCAGCTTCTTCATTACATATTCCCCGTGGGAAACGTTCTCAGGAAGGCCCTCTTCGCGCCATCGCTTAAGTGTTGATTCACGGGGCCCGCCGGGCTGCAGGGGGATCTTGTCGGGTGAACCGAATAGCAACGCTTCTTTGAACCTTTCTAATTCGTTCATTGTTGTGAAACCCTTTGCGGTGCTACTGCGTGGCGATCTTGATCGGTATGGCCGGCAGATAGCCAATAGGCCAGCGGACTTTCTTTTGGGGTTGTTTCCCGTCTTTATTCTTCCTGAAACGCTCCATGAACGCTTCAACAATCAGATTGCCCTGGAATCCTCTT
>CBDVCL010000166.1:0-5665 GCA_965372475.1 uncultured bacterium
TCGTGTTATGGACGATAATATCACTCGTGTTGAAAAAGCATCGCCTTTTCAACACGCACAAACAATGTAGCGGCGCACCGGTGGTGCGCCCATAGAAATGCCTGGCAATAAAGACAATCAACTTCCCGTGCTCAACGTAAGCGCCAAGACGTTACCCGAGGCGTGGGAGAAGGCACTCATCGCCGTATGGGAGGATGGGCTATCCATCCGCACCGAGTATGACCGCCGCGATGAAAAAGGCAAGTGCCTCCACCCACCGAGCAAGGACGCCACGGTAACGGTACTGGTGCAGGAGCCCTTCGCCGAACCGCGCATACATCAGAATTTCCCCGGCGGGCCCAGTGAACTGGAGGTGTACCGCCAGGAGGTGGTGGACGGCATCCACGACCACTGGATAGACCCGGAGAAAGGCAAGTGGACCTACACCTACCACAAGCGCCTCTTCGACTACATCGTCACCGATGACCTTAAGGGCGGCGGCGCGACGCCCTTCGGCGGCGTCAACCAGGTGGAGCATATGCTCGAGAAGCTGGCGGAAAGCGGTCACACGCGCCGCGCTCAGGCCATCACCTGGATGCCCACGGCCGACCCCGCCACGGACGACCCGCCCTGCCTGCAGAGGATATGGGCCCGTCTCACGGGCGACTCCCCCCTCTACCTCAACCTAAACGCCCACTGGCGCTCGCGCGACCTCTACAAGGCCTGGTTCATGAACGTCTACGCCCTTACCGACCTGCAGCGCCTGCTGGCAGAGGAACTGGCAATGCGGCTAGGCAAGGAAGTGCGCGCGGGGCGCTACGTCGACGTGAGCGACTCCCTGCATATCTACGGCAGTTACTTTGATGAGGTAGGGCCGCAGATAAAGCGCATGAAGGAATCCCCTCCCGCGCAGCGCGCCTGGAACACTGATTTCGACGTCTTCCGCCAGATGACGGAGGAGACCCGCCGTAAGCTCGCCGACGACCCGGACTTCATGATCTCGAAGTGAGCTACACTACCTTCGTTCGCCGATTACGCCGATGCGGCTTTCGCTCGCGTAATGCAGTAAACATGCCCTGCAAACGCGAGCCGCCCGCGGATTACGCCGATTGGGCATCTACGACATCGGCGAAAAGATCTCCCACAGTGCCTACAGACAAGAAGTGTGCCACTCCCTTGTATTCCGGCGTAAAAGGTGGTATAATTACGCTATCAATGGGGCTATTCACCACCGTCTTCCCTCTGTCGGCGCATCTTAATGAAAGGCGGTCCCTTTGGCCAAGTCGAAGAAAAAGAAAAGCAGGGGGCCAACCGGGAAACCTGCACCCGGCTCCAGCAAGTTGGGCGAGCTGGATGGCCGCATCCACAAGGCCAAGCTCGAGATCTCGCGGCTCAATTCCGCTTACCGCCAGCGGTTGAACGAGCGTCGGCTGTTTAACCGCATCAATCAGGCCATAGTCCAGCAGAAGGACCTCGCCACCGTTTGCCGCATGATAGTCAAGGCGGTTCGGAAAGCGGGGACAAGAAGGATAAGCATCTTCATCTACCGCCCCGAGGATGATTCCCTGCACGGCATCATCGGCGTTGACGCGCGGGGAAGACTCGGGGATATTAGCCGGCAGGTATACTCGTGCCGCTGCGTGCTGGGGCCAATAGCCATCGCCATCAAGAGCAAGAACGGCATCTACTTTCACGAGGACATCCACCGCGACCGGCGTTTCGACAACAAGATACTCACGGGCCTGCCCAAAGCGGTGAAGAGCCACGCCGTCTTCGCCTTGCGCGTCTTCGGCCGCCTCGTCGGTGTAATGGCCGTGGACGACCTGCTCCTGGAACGGCGGCTTACGCGGAGCGATGTGGCCCTGCTCAAGGTCTTTGCCGACCAGGTCGCGGTAGTGCTGGAAAACGCCCTGATGCAGAACGAAGCCCGCGCGCGTATCAAGAAGATGGCGGATCTGACCGGTTTCTCCTCCCTCTTCATCACCGTACAACGCGAGAGCATTCTGCGCCGTGATATCGTGCGTATGACCAGGCGCGTGTTCTCCGCGCGCGCCGCCGCCCTGCTCGTGCCCGACGCAGACCGCAAGCACCTGCGCGTCGCCGAGGTGACCGGCGCGCCCAGGTCGGCGCTCAAGACCTATGCAGTCCCCATTGGCAAGGGGATCACGGGACGCGTCGCGCGCAGCGGCAAACCATTGATGGCGAATGACTTGGACCCGCGTGACCCCCTGATAGCCAAGGCCGCCAGGGCCACGGGTGTCAAAGCCTGGGCGCACATGACGGCGCCGATCCTGCTCGGCAAGGACCTGAAGGGCGTGCTCATCGTCGTCAACCCTGGCGACCCCAAGGGTTTCAGCAGCAGCGACTTCGAACTGATGACGATGCTGTCAAACCAAACGGCGATGGCGCTGGAAAACGCGCGCATCTACGAGGACACGCGCGGCCTTTACCTCGACGTGGTGCAGGCGATGGTTCGCGCCGTGGAAGCCAAGGACCCGTATACCTACGGCCACTCTGAAAGGGTGACGAAATACAGCATGGTCATCGGTAAAGCGCTGGACCTCTCCCCTGGGGCACAGGAGGAACTGCGCCTCTCCGCCTTGCTGCACGACATCGGCAAGATCGGCGTGGACGACACCGTACTCACCAAGGCGGGACGCCTCGACAAACACGAATGGATAGAGATCCGCAACCATCCCTCGCTCGGCCACGACATCCTCAAGGGCATCGGCAAGATGGAGCAGATCCTGCCCGGCGTCAGTTACCACCACGAGCGCTACTCGGGGGACGGCTACCCGCGCGGCCTCAGCGGCCACAAGATCCCCCTCTTCGGGCGCATCATCGCCGTGGCCGACGCTTATGACGCCATGACCAGCGACCGCGCCTACCGCAAGCGGCTGAGCAGAAATCAGGCACGCAAGGAGCTCGTGAGCTGTTCCGGCCGGCAGTTTGACAGCACCATCGTCAAGGCCTTCGTCTCGGCGATGGATTCGAGTTCGTCCAACTAGGCACAGGCATATGACCAAGGCAGAAGCAAAGAAGAGGGGCGGCGCGGAGCTGGCGAAGAAGAAGGCCCAGCTCTGCCGCTTGCGGCAGGAACTTCGCCGCCTCGAGACGCGCGAGCGCAACATGGCACGCTGGCGCCACGCCTTCACCCGCACGGGGGAAATGCTCAGCGGCGCCGTCAAACTGCGCGCTATGTTGCGCGGCATGGTCAAGAACATCTGCCGCCTCAGCGGCCTGGAACGTGTAGGCATCTTCAGCTACGACACGCACACCCAAATGATGCACCGCCTCGCCGGCACTGACGACAAAGGCCGCGTCGTCACCTCCGTCGCCTCCTTTCCTTTTGACAAGTCGGCGGCGGGCACGGGCCTGCACGAGGCGATCCATTCCCGCCACGGCTATTTCTACACCGACCACCTGCAGAGCGACACGCGCGTCGCCGATCTCAAGCATCGCACCGACAGACAGCGCTGCGCCACCTGTTTCGCCGTCGCCGCCCTGCGTTCCAGGGGCAGGCTGATCGGCGCGATCGGCGCGGACAACGCGCTCAGCCTGCGCCCTTTCAAACGCGGCGCCTTCGAGCGGCTCTCCCCCTTCTTCGAACAGGTGGCGGTGATCCTGGAGAACCACCATATCTACAAAGACCTCCAGCGCAAGGCCGGCACCTTCGCCGGCCTGCTCGAAGTTAACCGCACGCTGATCTCGATGCGCCGCGAGGGCGGCCTGCTGCAGCGAGTGTTCCACAAGGCAGTGGAACTGCTCAAAGCCGAGGGCGGCGCCATCTTCATGCCCGACAAGCGAACCAAGACCTTGTATATCAGGTGGCACGACGGCCACCAGCCTGGCATGAAAGTGGACAAGGTGCGCGTCGCGCTCGGCCAGGGCGTGATCGGCACCGTCGCCAGCAAAGGCGAGCCGATCATCGTCAACGACGCGCCGAGCGACCCCCGCTTCCTCATCGAGATCGCGCAACGCGCCAAGGTGAAGATCCGTTGTTTCGCCGCCGCGCCGCTTGCTTTCCGCGACAAGAGCACGGGCGTGATCATGATCCTCAACAAGCAAATAGCGGGGCGCTTCTCGCGTGATGACCTGGAATGCCTCACTATCCTCGCCAGCCAGGTCGCCGTGACCATAGACACGCTTCAGCTCTACCACGACCTGCGCCGCCTCTACTTTGAGGCCGTGCTCGCCCTGGTGCGCACCATTGAGATCAAGGCGCCGCACCTGCGCGGCCACTCGGAGACCGTCACCCGTTACAGCCAGATGATAGGCGAGACACTGAAGATGAAAGGCGAAGACATGGAGGCGCTTACTTTCGCCGCGCTGTTACACGATGTCGGCAAGGTCGGCGTGCCTGACCGTGTGCTGAAGAAGAAAGACCACGCGCTGACGCAAATAGAGCGGGTACTGATGGAGAGCCACCCTACCATGGGCGTGGGCATCCTGCGCGAGATAAAGGGCGCCATGAATATCCTACCCGGCGTAGAGCATCACCACGAAAACTGGGACGGTAATGGCTACCCACACGGCCTGGCGAAGAAAAAGATACCGCTGGCGGCGCGCGTGATCAGGATGGCGAACGATATCGTCTTCTACACCAGCCGCGCCTACGGCGGCAAGCCATACTCCCCTGCCAGGGTCGCCAGGATGCTGAGGCAGCAGTCGAGCGCGAAGTACGACCCCGGGCTCGTGCGCATCACCACGCGCCTGCTCAAGAAGGCCAAGCCGCGGCGCGGGCCCCTCGACTACTACCTCGACGCGGCCAAAGCCCCCACGGGACCAGCGACGCGACGTTAGGCGTCTACTCGTACTAGCAACGCAAGACAGGTTCGGCCCGTGTCGCTTCGCGGTACTGGCAACGCAAGACAGGTTCGGCCCGTGTCGCTTCGCGGTACCATTTGTAGTTCCCGCTCCCCTTCTCCGGGTGATAGAATGCCTGGTACGCAGAGGGAGCAGAGGTATCACATAGCGCGCTGCGAGCATTGCTCGGTGGCCTCGGCGAGCGACGGGACAACGAGTTAAGGAGAAAACGATGGCAAAGAAGAAAGAGCGTAAGCTCGCGAGCGCCCTGCGCAACCAATTTTTCACGGGGATGATCGTCGTGATCCCCATCGTTGTCACCGTCTGGGTGGTGGTCAACGTCGGCGGCGGCCTGGACAATATCCTCGGCAAGCACATCTCCTTTCTTGGCCAGCGCATACCGGGACTGGGTTTCGTCCTGCTCATTCTTGCGCTGTGGCTGATCGGTTTCCTCACCAGCAATATCGTTGGCCGGGCCTTCGTGCGCAGCGGCGAAAAAGTCATTATGCACCTGCCCGTTATCAAGCTGGTCTTCAGCAGCGTCAAGCAGATAATGGACAGCTTCCTGCTCTCCAAGTCCGAGGCCTTCCGCGCCGTGGCCCTGGTCGAGTTCCCCTGGTCCGGTTCCCAGTGCGTCGGCTTCGTCACCAGCCAGGAGGAGAGCCGTATCGGCACCAAGAAGGAGCGTTACTACCACATCTTCATCCCCACCGCCCCCAACCCCACCTCGGGCTTCCTGGCCCTGGTGCCGATAGACCGGGTCACCATCCTGGATATGGACGTGGAAGAGGGCTTCAAGCTCGTGCTCTCGATGGGCATGGTCAATCCCAGGTACTACAAGCCCCGCAAGCTGAGCCAAAAGGAGAAGCGGGAGCTGGGG
>CBDVCL010000167.1:0-5640 GCA_965372475.1 uncultured bacterium
ATCTTCTCCCCCTGATGTCCTCGGCCCTGGGTCGCGGTCAGAAGGTGATAATGCCCGTCTCTACTGAGAACGGCCTGCGCCTAGCCTGCCTCGCCTCGGCGCAGGGGCCCTTCAAAGACGACCATTTCGGCATCCCTGCGCCCGCCGACCCGAGCCCGGTAGACGAGACGGAGATAGACCTGCTACTCCTGCCCGGATTGGCTTTTGATCCCCGCGGCCACCGTCTCGGCTATGGACGCGGCCTGCTCGACGGGCTCGGCCGCCGCCTGCGCAACACGCGCCGTATCGGCGTCTGCTACGCCTTCCAATTTCTGCCCTCCCTGCCCTTTGATCACGGTGACGTGTCGGTGCATACGGTGGTAACAGATGAGGAAGTGCTTGAAATTGGGAAGCGCGACGTGGGAAAGCCCGACGGAGGAGGGCGCGCGGCTTCTCACCTTCGTATATCACCGGGAGAAGCTGCAAGCGGGAAGCCGGATACGGAAAGCGGCAAGCCGGACCTGTGATATTGCCACAAAGTGGCCGTTTCCCCACCTGCCGCATCCCGCATCTCGCCTCCGGCAGCTTAAACACATCCGCCAAAACCCTTGACACCCCCGTTGCCAATCTATATAATAATATGGCTGTTGTGATATTGAGTATGTTTTATTAATCAATAGTCTTTATGGATAAAGTGCGGGATAGATACCTGTCTATATACCTTCGGCGCGGAGAGCATAATCGGAACTCTCTCCGTCGGTGTTTACCGATTCCACTTCGCAAGGCGTAAGACCCCCTCTTATTCCATGAAGGCGACTGCACAGGGAGGTGCAACATGCCTTTTGGATCCCTACCTCTCTCATTGTTCGCCGCCGCGGCCGTTCTCCTCTCCTTTGTTCTCGGTTACTTCCTCCGCCGCTTCATCGCCGAAAGCAAGATCGCCTCTGCCGAGAAACTCGCCAAGGATATACTGAGCGAGGCCAAGAAAGAAGCCGACTCCAAGACACGCGAATCGGACATTGAGATCCGCGACCGCCTGCTCAAGGAGCGGGCGGGTTTCGAAAAGGAGATGCGAGAAAGGCGCAGTGAGCAGGCCGGCCTCGAGCGCCGCGTCCAGCAGAAGGAAGAGAAGCTCGAAAAGATGACCGCGCATGTGGATAGCAAGGACAAGGAGTTGCGCCGTCGCGAGACAAAGCAGGACTCGATCGCCGAAGAGCTGCGCAACCTGATCGTCGAGGAGAAACAAAAGCTGGAGAAGCTCTCCGGTTTGACCTCCGAGAAGGCCAAGGGGATGCTGATGCAGCGCATCGAGGAAGAGGCGAAGCACGAGCTTTCCGCGCGCATCAAACAGCTCGAAGAGGAATCCAAGGAGAACGCCGAAAAACGGTCCCAGTGGATCGTCGGCCAGGCCATCCAACGCTACGCCGCCGACTTCACCGTCGAGACCACCATCTCAGCTGTTCAACTTCCCAACGAAGAGATGAAAGGCCGCATCATCGGCCGCGAGGGACGGAACATCCGCGCCCTCGAAGCCACCACCGGGGTCGACTTCATCGTCGATGACACCCCCGAGGCCGTGATCATCTCCGGCTTCGACGGCGTGAGGCGCGAGATAGCGCGCATAGCCCTCGAACGTCTCATTGGAGACGGGCGTATCCATCCCTCCCGTATCGAGGACGTGGTAAAAAAGGTCCGCCGCGAACTTGACCAGACGATAAAAGAAACGGGAGAGAAGGCAACCATCGACTGCGGCGTTCCCGGCATTAACCCCGAGTTGATCAAGCTGCTCGGCCGCCTGCGCTACCGTACCAGCTACGGGCAAAACGTGCTCAAGCACTCTGTCGAAGTCTGCCACCTCAGCGGCTTGATGGCCGGGGAACTGAACGCCGATGTCCAGTTGGCCAAGCGCGCCGGCCTACTGCACGACATCGGCAAGGCCCTCGACCAGAACACAGAGGGCGGCCACGCCTCCATCGGCGCGGACGTCGCTAAGCGCTACAAGGAATCCCCCCGCGTCCTCAACGCCATTGGCGGCCACCACGAGGACGTGGAGGCGGAGAGCGTCTACACCTTTATCGTCGCCGCCGCCGACGCCATCTCCGCTGCCCGGCCCGGCGCCCGCCGCGAGAACATCGAGACTTACATCAAGCGCCTGCAGAAGCTCGAGGAGATCGCCTCGTCCTTCAAAGGGGTCAAGTCCGCTTACGCCGTCCAAGCCGGGCGCGAGATACGCATCATGGTCGAGGCCGAAGCTGTCAATGACATCGAGAGCGCACAGCTTGCTCGTGACGCCGCGCAAAAGGTCGAAACCGAGCTCGAGTACCCCGGCAAGATCAAGATAACCGTGATCCGCGAGATGCGGGTGGTGGAAGAGGCAAAGTAGAATTCTAGATGCTGAATTATGAATTATGAGTTCTCAGGCGCGATCTCTAGTCTACGCTTGAGCAACTCAGCATTCATAATTCACAACTCATAACTCAGCATGCGTTTACTGTTTATTGGTGACATAGTCGGCAAACCGGGCCGCCAAATCCTCGCCGCCCTGCTGCCCAAGCTCAGGCGCGATGAGAAGATCGATTGTGTGGTGGCCAACGGCGAGAACGCCGCGGGAGGATTCGGCATCCAGCCGCGCCTCGTCGAAGAGATAGAGTCGAGCGGCGTCGACGTGATCACCTCCGGCAACCACATCTGGGACAAGAAGGAGATGGAGCAGGTGATCGAGAAGCACCCTTATCTCCTCCGCCCGGCGAACTACCCCCCGGGCGTGCGCGGCACGGGATCCGTTCTCTTCCGCACTCCTGCCGGGCTGGAATTGGGGATAATCAACCTGATGGGCCGGCTCCACCTCCCTGCCACCGACTGTCCCTTCCGCAAGGCCCTGGAAGAGGTGAAGAAACTGTCGACACGCACTAAGCTGATCTTCGTCGATTTTCACGCCGAGCTTACATCCGAAAAGCGAGCCATGGGCCATCATCTGGCGGGGATAGTCACCGCCGTGATCGGCACCCACACGCACGTCCAGACGGCCGACGAGGAGATACTCGCCGCGCACACCGCCTACATCACCGACGCCGGAATGACAGGTCCTCTTGACTCTGTGATCGGCATGAAGAAGAATATCATCGTGCGCAAGTTCCTCGATTCGCTGCCGGTGCGCTTCGAGGTAGCCAAGGATGACGTGCGTCTCTGCGGTGTCTTGATCGAGGCGGACGAAAAGACGGGGAAGGCGACGGAGATACGCAGGTTGCAGGTGAGGATGAAATGAGGCGGGGATGAACGCCGTTGCTGGTTGCTCGTTGCTCGTGAAGGAGAGCCCAGCCACAGCGGGCGCGAGCGACGAACGACTACCTAATCATACTTCTTCATCAAGACCCCGTCCCTATTGAAATCGTAATGTATGTGGTTGACGCGGATATCGTAATGCTCCGCCTCGGGGTATTTCCCTTCCAGTATCTTGATAAGCCGATGCGCCATCTCGTCTTCGTTGGGGCTGACGAGCTTCTCCTTGCCCGTCTCGTCCCTCACAATATAGTCCACGCCCACGGCGCGGGCCTGCGCCACGTTGTCGTGGAAGCGGCTGCGCCCCATCTTCTCCTCGCGCACCGACATCTCGTAGAGGTGTTCGTCGCACAAATCCTGCATGATTATCTCTTTCGGGACTTTCTCCGCCTGCGACTCTTTCACCTCTCGCACCACCTTCTGTTCCAGCATCACCTTGCCACCCAATCGGCAGACCTTCTTTAGCGTCACCTCGATGCGCACCAGCGGTTCGGGCTGCGTAACCTTGCTCACCACCATCGCCGCGGCGCCCAGTATCACCAGGAGCAGGACCAGGAGCAGGGAGAGCCGCGGCCAGTTCTTGATAAGGTATTCCCGGCTGAACTCCACGTGAAGCAGATCTGACAGCTTCAGTTTCTGTTTCTCCATTGCGTATTTCCCCTTTTCCGGTAGAGGGCTATATTAGCTCGCGGCAGCCGCGGAATCCTCGCGGCAACGCGGAAACTTCTCCGCGTACTCGGCGCCCCCGCAGCTGCCCCCGTTTCTGCCCCCATTCCTGTCTTCCGACAGGAAGACGTAGGGGCACGGCGGCGCGGCGGTTCCGCGTTCTCCGCGAAGAAAAGAAACCCATTACTTCTTTCTTCGTTCAAGGAAACGGACTGGCTCTGCCTTGATTATTACCGTGGGCTGCATGCCGCCCACGGTAACACGGGGCATACAAGCCCTGAACCTAAGCTCGCGCATGGTCCAGGGCAAGCCGCACCCCTGCTTCCAGAGATACCGTTAATACCCAAGATGAGAACTATATTCCACTCCCCCTAAGTATACCAGAATGTCCTCTTCAGACAAACATCTATCCTTGACAACCTTAAAAGATTCACCTATGATACTACTTGAATCAGGCAGCCTTTAACAAAGGAGAAAGATGATGCCCCGTAAGACGCTGATCTTCCTGACCTGCGCGACCGTTCTCGCCGCCGGCTCCCTGCTGGCGGGTGAAACTCCCGCCAAAGACTTCAAGTACTACTTCAACGGTGGCAACGACGCGATGGATGCCGGCAGATGGTCTGAAGCCATGGAGATGCTGGCCAAGGCGGAAGAAATGGCTGGCACGGACAAGAACGGCCGCAGCCCCGCGGCGAACTGCCAGGGCCTGGTGTGCATGAAGCGCCGACAATGGCAAGAGGGCGTATCCCATTTTGAGCGCTCCATCGATTACAACGCCGAGAACAAGACCGCGCTGAATAGCCTCGGCCTGAGCTACGTCAACATCTACCAGTACGGACTCGGTGACATCGACCAGCTCAAGCTGGCGGTAGAGACATACGAAAAGCTCGCGGCCGTTGACCCCGACTACCGCGCCGCTAACCGCGCCCTCGCCAAGAAGATGCTGGCCGAAGCGGAGGCGCTTGCGGCAAAGCAATCAAACGAGGTGGGGGAACTTCCCGAGGGCACGGGTTACAAGCACTGGGTCGGTGTTGGAGACGAAGCGGAAGCCAACGCCCAGTTCGCCAGGGCGATGGCCTGCTACGCCAAGGCCGAAGAGCAGTCCGCAGGCAGCAAGCACTGGGCCGCCAACCGCCAGGGCCTTTGTGTTATGAGACAACGCAAGTTCGGCGAGGCCGCCAGCCACTTCGAGCGCGCAATCACGCTCTCCACCGAACCGAGCGCCAAGCAAGCCGTCATCTATAACAGCCTCGGCACCGCCTATCTCAATCTCTTTGAAGGCGGCGCCTCCCTCTCGGACCTGGAGTCAGCAATTAGTGCCTTCACGAAGGCGAGCGAATTGAATGCCTCTGACTCCCGCTTCTCAGGCAACCTGGCCGCCGCCCAAAGCCGCCTTGATAAGGAACGCCAATGGGCGGCAGCGGCAAGTGAAGACACGGACGAAAAGGATAAGAAGGACAAGAAGCAGAAAAAATAGACGAAACGGCGGCCGCCAGGGCTGCCGTTTCCACCAACCGTATGTAGGGGCGACCGGCGGTCGCCCGAGACATGCGCCCCTGCGGCTCTCGCTACCCGTTGCATTCACCCGGCGTCGTAGGGGCGGGTTTCAAACCCGCCCCTACTTGCGTTACGGGTTCACGCGCCTTCTCCCTATTGCTCTCTTGCTATATGGTAATCAAGCAGCACTTCCGGGTTACTCTCGTTCACTCCCTTGAC
>CBDVCL010000168.1:0-5612 GCA_965372475.1 uncultured bacterium
GTTCGTGGTTGGTCGGTAGTGGTTCTTCGACCAAACTAACTACGAACGACAAAAGACAAACGACCGACTACCTTATCACGAGATTGACCAACCTACCCTTAACACTGATCTTCTTAACGATCTCCTTGCCCGCCAACAGCTTCGCGACCCGGGCGCTGCCCAGGGCCAATTCCACCTGTTCGTCTTCCGAACTACCGCTCGCGCACTCCAGCTTATCGCGCACTTTGCCGCTTATCTGGACTACAAGAGTGAAGGTCTCCTCTTTCAGCGTCGCCGCGTCATACTCCGGCCAGCTCTCGTAGGCCAGGCTCTTCTCGTGGCCAAGATTCTGCCACAGCTCCTCGCAGAGATGGGGGCTGAAAGGCGAAAGGATCAGCATAAGCTTCTCGGCCGTACCCCGGCACAGGCCGCTCCAGCCATAGGCCTCGTTTACGAATTCCATCATCGCCGAGATCGCGGTGTTGAAATGCATGCCCTCAATGTCGCCGCTGACCCTGGCAATCACGCGGTTCACCGCGCGCGATTCCTCTTCCCCCGGCGCTTGATCCTTTATCGTCGCCTTGATCTCCCCAGATTCGTCGGTCAGCAAGCGCCAGACTCGGGAAAGGAAGCGTGTCACCCCCTCTATGCCCCGCGTCGACCAGGGCTTGGCCTTCTCCAGCGGCCCCATGAACATCTCGTAGAGCCGCATGCCATCGGCGCTGTGCTCCGCTACCACTTCGTCTGGATTGATCGCTTTGCCGCGCGACTTGCTCAGTTTCTCGCCGTCTTCACCGAGGATCATGCCCTGGTTGACCAGTTTGCGAAACGGCTCCTTTGTGCTGACCAGGCCGAGGTCGTAAAGCACCTTGTGCCAAAAGCGGGCGTAAAGCAAGTGCAACACGGCGTGTTCCGCGCCGCCAACGTAAAGGTCGACGGGCATCCAGTATTTCTCCTGCTTCTTGCCCCAGGCTTGCTGATCATTCTTTGGATCGAGATAGCGCAGGTAGTACCAGCAGGAGCCGGCCCATTGAGGCATCGTGTTCGCCTCGCGGCGCGCCGGTTTGCCGTCGGGCCCCTTGGTCTCCATCCATTCCTTGATCTTCGCCAACGGCGATTGCCCGTCGCCCGACGGCTCATAGCTCTCCACCTCGGGCAACCGCAGGGGCAGTTCCTTTTCCTCGAGCGGCACGACACTCCCGTCCTCCAGGTGCAGCAACGGCACCGGCTCTCCCCAGTATCTCTGCCGCGAAAAGAGCCAGTCGCGCAGTCTGTAGTTTATCGCCTTCTTGCCTGCCTTTTCCTTCTCCAGCCAGGCGGTGATCTTCTCCTTTGCCTTCTCTACGCTTAATCCGTCTATGAGGGGCGAATTGACCAGCGTGCCGTCCCCTAGATAGGCCTCTTTCTCTATGTTGCCTCCCGAGATCACCTCGACGATCGGCAGGTGAAACTGCCGCGCGAATTCCCAGTCGCGCTGGTCGTGTCCCGGCACCGCCATTATCGCCCCGCTGCCATAGCTGATAAGCACATAATCCGATACCCATATTGGTATCGCTTCGCCGTTGACAGGGTTGATCGCCCTGGCGCCGATGTCCACCCCTGTCTTATCCTTCGCCAATTCCGTCCGTTCCAGATCACTCTTGCGAGCGGCTTCCTGCCTATACTTTTCCACCTCCGCTTTCCGCTCGGCGAGGCACAGCTTGTCTACCAGCGAATGCTCGGGGGCAAGCACGATGTAGGTGGCGCCGAAAAGAGTGTCCGGCCTGGTGGTGAAAACCTTTATTACCTCGTCAGGTTTCTCAACCTTGAAAACCACGTCCGCGCCCTCGGAACGCCCTATCCAGTTTCTCTGCATCTCCTTGATGTTCTCGGGCCAATCAAGCCCCTCCAGGTCCTCAAGCAAGCGGTCGGCATAAGCGGTGATCTTCAGCATCCATTGCCGCATCGGCCTACGCTCCACGAGGTACCCTCCCACCTCGGAGACCCCCTCAACCACCTCCTCGTTAGCCAGCACCGTCTCCAGCTTAGGGCACCACCAGACGGGCATCTCGGCCTCGTAGGCCTAGCCCCGCTTATAGAGCTGAAGGAATATCCACTGCGTCCAGCGGTAATACTCCGGGTCAGTGGTATTCACTTCCCGGTCCCAGTCATAGGAGAAGCCAAGCATATTGATCTGTTTCCGGAATCTCGCGATGTTCTTCGCCGTGGTCTGCCGGGGATGCGCACCCGTCTTTACAGCGTAGTTCTCAGCGGGAAGGCCGAAAGCGTCCCATCCCATGGGGTGCAAGACGTTAAACCCCTTCATGCGCTTGTAGCGGGATACTATGTCTGTGGCTATATACCCCTCGGTATGGCCTACGTGCAGGCCTTCCCCGGAGGGATAGGGGAACATATCAAGCACGTAGTATTTTGGTTTCTCTCCCCCGTCCTCGGCGCGAAAGGTCTTGTTCTTCGCCCAGTAGGATTGCCACTTCTTCTCTATCTTCTTGTGGTCGTATGCTAGTGCCATCACTTCCCTCGGGTAGACAGCATACGCTATACAGTATACGGGGGACCCGTATACCGACTACCGTCTACCGTATACCTAGTATTCCAATCCCTTTTCCGCCTTCCTGCCACGATCAAAAGAATGCTTCACCTTCTTCATCACCGTCACGTCGTCCGCCAATTCCACAAGTCGTCCCGGCGCCCCCCGCCCCGTCAGCACCAGGTGACAGGCGCCCCGCTTCTCCCTTGCCACCTTGAGCAGATCCGCTAGCGATAGCAAACCGAGCTTAAAGGCAACAACAACCTCGTCGAGCACGACTAGATCGTAGCGGCGAGAGCCTAGCACGCCAAGCGCTTTTTCGCAGCCGCGCCTCGCTGCCGCTATTTGCCGCGGCGTAGCGTTACCGCAACGCACGAACCCCTTGCCGCCGAAGCTCTCAAGCTTGACGCCCTTGCGCCGCTTAAGAGCCAGCGTTTCACCGCTTGGCTTGCTCTTCATGAATTGCGCGAGATAGACCTTCTTACCGCGCCCCAAAGCACGCAGCACCAAGCCGAAAGCGGCTGAGGTCTTGCCGCGTCCGTTGCCGGTGAATATTATCAATCTTCCCTTTTTCATCCGCGGTTCCCTTTGAGCTTAATAATCACCGCCTGCTCATCGCAGTCGGGGAACTTGGGACAATTGACGCACTCCGTCCAGATCTTCCGCGGCAGCTCCTCGCGCTTCTTGGGCTTGAAACCCAGGGCATAGAAGAACTCCGGCACCTTGGTAAGGGCGAATACCTCTTTCGCCCCCAGCTTCGCCGCTTCCTTAAGGCAAGAACTGACGAGGCGACGCCCGTGGCCGCGACCGGCAAGCGATTCTGCCACCGCCAGGGAAACCACCTCCGGCGGACCGTCCCAAGACATGCGCAGAGCGCATACGCCCTGCACCTTGCCGCCGCCTTCGAGCACGAAGAAATCCCTGATGCGTTCCCCGATATAGTTGGCTGAACGCTGCAACATCTTACCCTTAGCGGCGTTGCTCTTTATCAGGGCGTGGATCGCCATAACGTCGCTCAACGTGGCTTTGCGTATTTTCGCCTTCTTGCCTTGCTTCATTCTCCTATCCACAGATTACAAGCATTTCACGGATCAAGCTCGGAGTTGGCGCCCGCTCAGGCTAATCGGAAGATGATCAAGAGAATACGTAGATGACTCAACCCAGAGAGCATCTGTGTAATCTGTGCAATCTGAGCCCCGCTCCCCCACTCACATCGTATAGATGAGCGGGACATCCGGAACCACAGAGATCTAATCGCCCGGGGTAGATCAACCCTTCGCTTCTTCCTTCTTAACTTCTTGACATACCCCGCCTTCCTCCTTCCCTGAAGCTTGGGCCGACACGTCGGCGGGTGGCGCCCGTTGAAGGACGCCACTACTGCACTTTTTGCTTTTTACCTTTTACTTCTTCCTTCTTCCCCGTCGTCCTCGTTGCTGACGCCCGCGCCAATATCTCCCGCGCGTGCTCTAGCGAGGCGCCGGCCGCCTTGCCGTCGCCCAGCATGCGCGCGATCTCCTTTTCGCGTTCCCCCTTGCGCACCGCCTTGACGCTCACCAGCGACCTGCCGCCCCGTTTCTCCTTGCTCACCACCAGGTGATTCCCCGCAAAGGAAGCGATCTGGGGCAGGTGCGTCACCGCGAATACCTGGTGCGTCTCGGCCAACCTGGCCAACCTCTCCCCCACCGCCCAGGCGGTCTCGCCCCCGATCCCGGTATCGACTTCATCAAAAACCATCGCCGGCACACCGGAAAGTTCGCCTAGCACGACCTTGAGGCCAAGCATTATCCTCGACAACTCACCTCCCGAGATGATCGTGCGCAAGGGCTTTATTTCCTCGCCAGGATTAGCCGAAAGCATGAAATCGACATGTTCCAAGCCGGTCTCCGCCGCGGCGTATCCTTCGCCGCCCACCTGCAGGTCAGCTCCCTCTTTCCGCCAGAGCGTCGCCGCAAAAGTTGCCGACTCCATTCCCAATCCGGCAAGCTCTCTCTCCACCACGTCCTTAAGTCTCTTCGTGGATTCTTTCCGTTTCCGGCTGAGCTCCTCCGCGGCTTTGGCAAGCTGCTTCTCCAACGCCGCGAGGTCCTTTTTCATCCCTTCCGTCTTGCCCTCGCGGCCTTCCAGGTCCTCTAGTTCTTCCTGCATCCGCTCCAGGTACTTAAGCACGGAACTCTCATCAGGACCGTACTTCTTCAGCAAGCCGTTTATCAGATCCAGGCGCTCACGCAACTGGCCATGGCGCTCCTGGTTGAACTCCAGGCGCTCCAGGTAACCAGCGAGCTCTGCCGCCAGCTCGTTCACCCCCGCGGACAACTGCTCCGCGCTGGCCGCGTTCTGGTCAAGGCTGGTCTCCAACTCCCCTGCCTGCTGCAATAAGCCCGTTACCCGTGCCAGTGATGACGCCGCGTCCCCTGCTTCCGCTTCGTCCGCGTTAAGCAGGTGCACGGCCTCGCCGATGAGGAGGCGCAAGCGGTCGACATTCTCCAGCATGGCGAATTCTCTTTCCAATTCAGCAAGCTCTCCCTTCGCCAGCTTGGCTTCCTCTATCTCCTTGCACTGGTAGCGAATGATGTCCAGACGCCGCTCCAATTCACGCGGGTCGCCCCCGAATGCCATCAGGCGCTTCCTTATCGCCGACCGTTCGCGCCATAGCTCGCGGAAAGAGGCGCGCTGTTTCAGCGTGCCGCCAAAAGCGTCCAGCAGGTCCAACTGGCAGGCCTGGCGCAGGAGGGACTGGTGCTTATGCTGGCCGTGAAAATCAACAAGCAAGTCGCCTATCTCCGAAAGCCGCTCAACCGTGGATAGGCGCCCCTCCACCAATACGCGGCTCCTTGCCGCGGGCGAGAACTCACGCTGTAAGAGCAGTTCCTTGCCTGCCTCTACGCCTATCTCCCTCAGGCTTTGTACGAGAAGCCCCTCTTTCTCCAGGGTGAAGACGCCTTCCACAACTGCCTTCTGCTTGCGGTCGCGCAACATGGATATTTCCGCCCTGCGCCCCAGCAGCAGCGCCAGGGCCTCGAGCACGATGGATTTCCCCGCACCCGTCTCGCCTGTGAGCACGGTCAAACCGGGCGGAAAACTAAGCTCCAATCCCTCGATCAAGGCG
>CBDVCL010000169.1:0-5564 GCA_965372475.1 uncultured bacterium
AAAGGGTGTCGCCGTAGTTACAGTAATCTGTGGCTGAAGAAGCCGCATCCAGGCACGGCACCGATAAGGGCATGATCACAGAGAGGGCTGATACCAATAGGACAACACACTGGAACTTGGGAAGCGACATAGGCGGCTCCTTTTTAGAAAGCATCAAAATCTACGGATATATCCTCTTCGGGACTCTCGTCTGACGGCAGCTCCTCCGGGGTATCTCCGCCCCCCTCTATCTCTGCTGCTTGCTTGAGCAGAGCTTCAAGGTCCAGCTCGGACTCGCCGGCCTCTTCCATATCGGCAGCGGGTGCCGCCTCAAGCTGCGGCGCTTCGGGCTCCTCCTCAGCGTCGCCAAGTTCGGACATGATATCCTCAAGCGTAGGCGCGCTTTCCGCCGAAGTGCCGGAATCTTCGCCGATACTCCCCAGCAAGGCCTCCAGTTCCGCGTCCGCCCCGGTCTCTTCCGTGCCGCCCGAGGGTGGGCTTACCTTCACGCTCGTGGGCAGAGGCGGCGAGGAAGGTGGTGCGGCAGTGTCGCCCGTCCCTGATACCGCGGCGGGGAGGGGCGGCGCCGAGGGCGCGGCAGGCTTCTGCGGCGCATGCACGGCCTGCGGCAACGGGGGCGCGGAGGGCTTAACGACCCGCGGCTGAGGCGGCGACGGCGTAGCGGTGGCCTCTTCCACGGCGAAGATATCAAGCGCTGGCGGCTCGGGCGTCGCCGTGGGAACGATGACACCTGAACCCACGCGTACCTTCAGCGGCGCGGCAGTTGGCTCGGCGGCGGGCGGCGCAGTGACCGCGCCGGTCTCCGATGTGTAACTGCGAGGGGTGGGTATAGGCGTTCCCGCCTTCTTGCTCCTGCCCCTCTTCTTCTTCGCCGCCCGCGTCGCTGCCTTTCTTGCTTTGGGCATCTTCTTCTTAGCCACGCGCTTGAGCTCCCCGCCGCGCGGCACCTGGAGCTTCCATCCCGGCTGGATTAGATGAGGGTCCCTTATCAGCTTGGTGTTCGCCTTGTAGAGCACAGGCCAAAGCAGGGGGTCTCCGTAGACGCTTCGCTTCGCGGCTATTTTCCACAGGCAATCTTTCTTCTTGACGCGATATGTGTCCGATCTCTTTTTCGCGGCGGCCTCGCTGTAAGAGGCCATCTCGCGCCCAAGCACTTCCACGGGCATTACCAGCTCAGCCTTCTCTGCGGCGTCCACGGCGAGGTTGAAGGCCTTCTGGTAGTCTCCCGCCTGGTAGTGCTTCTTCGCGAACTCGAGCAGGTTCTCCGCCTCACGCAGGGCATCTGTGAGGGAATCAACATGCGTCTTGATATCGGCGATCTTGTGATCTACGTAATCTATCGCCTTGCGGGCCTGGCCCATGGTCATCTTCATATTGACTTCGAACTCCATGTCGCTCATGTGCCCGCTGATGCTCGCCAACTCCCTCTCCAGCTCGGCGGTCGTCTTGTCCCCCACCTGGAGCAGGGCCGCTGCCTTGGCCGCGTTCATGCGCGCGTTCGCCTTGAGGATCATGTCATAGGCTTGGCCGTAACGCCCCTTGCGGTAGAGTTCCCGCGCTTCGGCCAGGGCCTGTTCGGCCTCGAGCATCTTGTCATGGGCATATTCCTTCTGGCGGCGCAGGCGTTCCAGGCGCAGCTGTACGTCCCTAAGCGACCTTAGCACCTCCTGGTTGCCATATACCTCGGGAGGGCTGGGCGCGCGGTGTATCTTGGTGCAGGACGGCAGCAGGAACAGGATTGCAAGGCAGGAGGCGGTGAAAAGGCATCGTAAGCTGTTTCTATGGCTTCTGCTCATGAGAAATGGTATTTTACCATAATTATTGGTCATAGTCAAGGCATTACAGGACAGGGCTCGCACTTGGTGGGGAGTTAGAGCAGTTCCGAAAGTTTAGAAAGTTAAAAGTTTGGAACGTTGACGCTTATTACTTTCTAAACGTTCGAAACCTTCTAAACTCACTCAAGATCTTTATCTGGAGAAGAATGTTTCGATTTCACGGCGAGATCTATCAATTCAAGGCAAGAGTCATAGAGCTCCAGGCCATACAGGGCTATGCCTTGCCGCGTGGGACGTCCGTATATCGCATCCTTGCCCTTCTTCTTGCCAAAAAGCACCGTCTCCCGGACCTTGTCGGTGATGATATCAATCGAACAACTGGGATCGGTAAGCCCGTACTTCTCCAGGTCCTTTTCCCCGGGGGCGTCCTTAACGTATTCGTCAAAGGAGAGAGCCAATAGCTTGTTGGCCATTGCCGAGACGGCGGCAGCCGCGGTGGTAAGTGAGGCCGGCTCTACGATGAGCCATTCGACCCCCTCGCGTTTGCAGGCCACTTCTTTGCCGTCCATGCTCAGGTTTATCTGTCTCAAGTCGGCGAGATAGAAAGAGAAGGCCCTCTTGTCACGGAGCTCGCTCTGCGACTTGAAGCTCTGGTCCAGCGTACCATCGGCCACGAGCACGCAGGAAGGCCTGCCGTCCACATTCACATAGTAAGCGCTCTCCTCTTCGTCCTTGCGGCCGACAAGCAAACGCTCCGCCTCGCCTTCACCCGCGGCGTCACGGTAGAACCACACCTCGGCTTGCGGCTTCGCCAAGCCGTATTTGGCCAGGTCCTTGGGGTCATCGCTGATGAAATCCTTGGCATACACGCCGGCCAATCTGTTGGCTTCCTGGTTGGCCATGCTCTGGTTGACGCGGAAATCATCCCGGCCGTCCAGCTTCCATTTGATACCTTCTCGCACCAGGGTAACGTTTATCCGCCCGCGCCTATACTCCAGCCGCTGTATGTCATTGCCCGTGAAATCAAAGAGCTTCTTGGCGCGATAATCGTTGAGTTCCCGTTTGAACTTCTCCACCATGCCGCTCGAATAGAGAAAGACCTTGCCGCGCTGGGGAGATTTGACGTAATAGGAGTCGCCCGCCGGGTTCTTGTGCCCCACCAGCAGGGGGTAGCGGTTCTTGCTCTTGTCCTGGGCGGCGATACTCAGCGACGGCTCCGCCAGCCCGTATGCGGCCAGGTCCTTCTCCGCGCCCGGCAGGTCGCGTTCCATCTCCATCTTCTCGAATGCCCCCAGCATGCCGTTCATGCCCCCGTCATCGGCGCGAACACCGAGGAAGGAATCAATGCGCCATAGGCCCTCGCCGTCGCGCGTGAAGCTCATCTCCCTGCCGTCACGCACTATCTCTATGCGCTCTATCTCGTCCTTGGCGACCTGGTATATCACGGGCTTGCCCCCCTCGGGCGGCGGGGCCTTGTCGACGAAGATCACATATAACGCAAGTAGTGCCAGCAGGAAAGCAAAAAGGTAGGTCAAACGGAATCTTCTCATAGGGACCTGCGTGTATTATTCGCTGCCATTCTCTACCACCATTGACGGATGCAAACTCTCCGAAGCACGGCGCACAGTCTACCACTCTGAACTTCCGATGTCAACGCCCTTGCAATGATAGACGAGGGGATGTTTATCAACCGACGGGCAAGGAACAACCCTTGCGACCTTACTTATCCGATAGTCTCTCGTCTCGGCCTTCACGATCGACCAACGACGATCGACGAACGACGGACTATCACCTCTGCACCATTCGACTCGCTGCCGCTCGCTCATGGGCAGCCTTCCACAAGTCAAAGTAGTTCCAGGCTGCCCAGATAAGATAATAAGAGCGAGTCGAATGCCCTGAGCGAACGCCTGTGAGTCGAAGGGCAAATGAGCCCCGACAGGGCTTACCCTGAACCGCGTAGCGGCGAAGGGCTCCCGCCTACGCTAAAGCTACGGCGCGACAAGCAGGGTTGTTATATATAGATCACCTGATGACTACCACCTTCCCGCGCTTGATGGTCACCTTGCCAACGCGGATCACGTAGACGTATGAGCCCATCGACACCAAACCTCCGTCCTTGGTCCTAGCGTCCCAGTAAGCAGCACCGACATCCTCCATTAGCTCACGCACCAGCTCACCTGAAACTGTGTAAATCGTTACCCTCGCGTCTTCCGGCAGTCCCTTGAATTTCAACGTTCCTCCGAAAGCTTCATCGGGATCAAAGGGATTCGGATAGACTACTATCTCTTCATCTTCAGGAGTAGGGGTGAAGGTGAAAGTTACTGTAGGGGTCGCAGTAGGGGTGGGTGGTGTAGTGGGAGTAATTGAATGAGTGACAGAGTGAGTAAGAGTTTGAGTTACCGTTGGCGTTGGAGAAACAGTAGGTGAAATAGTCGGAGTTGGAGATATAGTTGAAGTTTGGGTAATGGTAGCTGATATCGTTGCTGTAGGTGTGAAAGTTGGGGTGGGGGAATTAGTACATGTGAAAGTCGGTGTGCAAGATTCCAGGTGGCAACAGACTGCAAATACATCACACTTGCTATTTGTGTCTCCAGGAACAAGATTAGTAGCCTGAGAGTGAAAAGCAACTACCTTTCCATCCGCACTAATACTCGGCCAACCGCTACCATTGTTACCTTCATTGTCAAGGCTGTCTTTACTGATTCGCTGAGTCGTTTTTGCTGTTGTATCGTAAACGAAAATGTCAGAAACTAAATTACTGTCATCAGTTACAAGGTTCTCGGCGTAAGATGCAAAAGTAACATAATTGCCATCGGCGGAGATGTAGGGAGAATAACTAGAACCATTACTCTGGATACCACCGGGTCCCACGCTAATTCGTTCTATAGTGTCCGCTATCGTATCGTAAAGAAAAATGTCCGGAATGCCATTGGTATCCCCAGCCACCAGATTAGTCGCATACGAAAAAAAGGTTACAAATTGTCCATCAGCACTTATGCTTGGATTATAACTACTGTCGTCGGCTTCGCCCAAAGAGCCGATACTAACGCGTTTAACCGCCTTGGTTACACGGTTCTTTACGAATATATCTTCTTCACCGTTGGTGTCTCCAGGCACTAGATTAGTTGACCACGACACGAAAGCGACAAACAGTCCATTACCACTGATGTCGGGAAATCTGCTTGCACTGTTACCTATCTCGTTTGAAGCATTCTCGCTGACTCTCTCAATAGTGTCGCTCTGGCAGTCATAAACAAAAACGTCCGACCACATATTAGTATCCCCGCCAACTAGGTTATCAGCCATAGAATCAAAAGCAACAAGTTGCCCGTTTCCACTGATACTTGGGTCCATACTATGGTCATTACCCTCGCCGCCTGTGTTGTCAACGCTTGCTCGCCTTATCGTTTTGTCCCATAGGTTATATCTAAAAACATCAACTCTGTTATTGTTATCTCCAGCCACCAAATTAGTAGCGTAAGAGTTAAAAGCGACGTAATGCCCGTCTGCGCTTATGCGAGGATTGTCTGGATCAATATTGTCACTATGGCTGTGAGAATTCGCGCTTTCTCCTGAATCATTAACACTGATCTTTTCTATAGTATGAGTTTGAAGGTTATAAACAAATATGTCTTTAATACCTGTTCCTGCGGGGACAAGATTAGTTGCGTAGGATGCAAAAACCACGAATTTCCCATCGGCGCTTACGTCAGCTAAGTCGCTTTTCTCGTTTCCCTCTTCTGCCGAGTCACTTACACTAACCCGCTCCACTACATGAGCGGTTAATGT
>CBDVCL010000170.1:0-5540 GCA_965372475.1 uncultured bacterium
TTGTCCTGGAACCGCCGCAGGGAATCCAGCTTGCCCTCGTGCACGGTCTCGCCGTCGCGGTAAACCCGAGCGCGATCGCCCTTCTTGAGCCGCCCCTCCGCCACCAGTCCCCCCGCCACGCAACCATCCTTGCCGGTGCGGAAAACTTGCTTCACTTCGACCCTGCCCAGCACCTCGTAGCTCTTAACCGGCTCCAACAGCCCCTCCATCGCCGCGCGAACATCATTCACGGCGTCGAAGAGCACCTCGTATTCCCTTACCTCTACCGCCTCCTGCCGCGCCATCTCCCGCGCCTTGGCTTCCTGGGAACTGTTGAAAGCGATAACCAGGGCCCCTGAGGCCGAGGCAAGCATGATGTCCGAAGTACTGACCGGCCCGACACCGCCGCGGATGACCCGCAACCTTACCTGCTGGTTGGACAACTTCTCCAGGGAATCGCGCAACGCTCCCGTCGCGCCGTCGCTGTCCGCCTTTATCAACAGCTTGAGTTCCTTTATCTTTCCTTCCTCGATCCTCTGATGCAAAATATCAAGGGTGAGCTTCCTGTCCGGCCCGGCGCGACTTCCACGCACTACCTCGCGCCGCTGGCTACTGATACGGCGGGCAGTCTTGGCATCGGGCACGACCTGCAGCTTATCACCCGCCTGCGCCACGCCGTCCAGACCCAGGACCTCTACGGGTGCCACCGGCCCGATCTCCTTTATCCTCCTCCCGTGCGAGTCGACCATGCCCTTGATGCGCCCGGATCCCTGCCCGACTACGAAATCTTCCCCCACCCGCAAGGTACCTTTCACCACGAGCAGATTCACCATCGGACCGCGCCCGCGATCGAGATACGAGTCGATCACCACGCCCATTCCCCTGCCCGCCACGTTGGCCTTGAGTTCCATCATCTCTGCCTGCAGCAGGATCTCCTCCAGCAACTTGTCCGTGCCTTCCCCTGTCTTTGCGCTGATGTCAACACAGGACACGTGGCCGCCCCATCCCTCCGCGGCCAAACCGTATTCCGCCAGCTGGCGTCGCACCTTGTCCGGATCAGCGTTAGGCAGGTCCATCTTGTTGACGGCGACGATGATCTCCACATCCGCCTCCCGCACGTGGTCGATGGCTTCTTTCGTTTGGGGCATCACGCCGTCGTCAGCCGCAACCACAAGCACAACCAGGTCGGCGATCTGCGAGCCGCGGGCACGCATCGCAGTAAATGCCTCCTGGCCCGGGGTATCGATGAAGATGATCTTGCCCCCCTTCCAACGAACATCATAAGCGCCGATCTGCTGGGTCATCCCCCCTTTTTCGCCGGAGACGACATCCGCCTTGCGTATCTTGTCAAGGAGAAGTGTCTTGCCATGATCGGCGTGGCCCATCACAGTCACTACCGGGGGGCGGTCACGTAATTCCGCCTCCCCCTCATCTTCCACCTCTATAAGGTCGCTCTGGAAATCGGTCCGTTCTATGCCGTAGCCGTGTTCCTCGGCGATAGTCTCGGCGACCACCATCTCCAGCCGCTGGTTCATCGTCGCCGTCACGCCGAGCTGGATCACTTCCTTGACCAGACTCGCCCCGCTTACCTGCAATTGCTTCGCCAACTCGCCAACCGTAATGCCCTCGTAGATGCGCGCGGTCTTCTCATCAGGCAGTTCTTCCTTCAGGCCGAACACCTTCCGTTTCCCCACCGTACCGATCATGCGCTTATCTCGGGCGCTTATCTTCTTGCGGCGCTGGCCCTCTCCCGCCTTCTCCTGCTTCGCCTGCTCCGCCTCAAAGGTCTTCTTCAGTTCCTCCGGACTCTTCTCCTCTTTCTTTTCGCCGAATTTCTCTCGCGCGAGCTTTGCAGCGTTCTCGTTGAGGACGCTCATATGGCTCTTCACCTCGACCTTCAACTCGCGCAGCTTCTTCACCAACTCGATGCTGCTCTTAAGGCCGAGTTCCTTGGCCAGTTCATATACTCTGATATCCTTGGGCTTCACTCCTTCTCCTCCTCGTCCTCGGCCGCGGCGCTATCTTCCGCCTCGTCCGCTACGGTTTCCGCCGCGACCGGCTCGCTTTCTTCACTGCTCGCCGCCGTCTCCTCGGGTTCCCCCGTCTGTTCTTCCGTCTCACTTGCCGCCTCGTCCGCAACGGCTTCTGTCTCCTCCCTCTCGTCCGTCTCGTCCTTCGCCTGGTCCTGCGTCTCGGCCGCAGTATTCTCAGCGGCGGCGGGTACCTCAACAGTGGACGCCTCCTCCTGTGCCGGAACAGGCGCATGGTCCGCGACCCGCTCCAGCAGCTTCGCCGCCGTCTTCGCCCCGAGCCCCGGTACCCGGCTCAGCGTCTCGGCATCCACGCCCTTCAAGTCGCTGACGTTCTTGTATCCCGCCGCCTCCAGCTTGCCGAGCATCGCCTTGCCAACCCCCTTCAACTCGGAGAGGGATTGCCCTGCCTCAACGCGGGAAGACTCCTCCGTCTCCGCTTCCGCGTCTTCCTCTGCCCCGCCGCCGTTACCATCCGCCGCCTCCAGCAGGCCTGCCGCTTGTTCTAACAGCTTGGCCGCCGTCTTGGCCCCAAGTCCCGGCACCTGGCTTAATTTCTCGGCATCTACGCCCCTCAGGTCAGAGACGCTCTTGTAGCCCGCCACCTCCAGCTTGCCGAGCATCGCCTTGCCAACCCCCTTTAGCTCGGACAAGGGCGGCCCCACCACCTGGGAGAGCAGCTTCTCGGCCTTAGCCTTCTGCTCCTGCAGGTAGTCCTCCTGGTTCTTGATGTCTATATGCCAGCCGGTCAACTTGGCGGCCAGCTTGGCGTTCTGGCCCCGCTTGCCGATGGCGAGAGAGAGTTGATCGGTAGCGACAACTACCACCGCCCTCTTTTCCTTTTCGCTAAGGATTATCTGCTCCAGGCGAGCCGGGTTCATGGCGTTGGTAATGAATTCCGTGGTATCCTCCGCCCACTTGATGATGTCTATCTTCTCGTTGTTGAGTTCCCGCACGATGGCCTGCACGCGCGTGCCGCGGATGCCCACGCAGGCGCCGACGGGATCGACGTTCTCGTCCATGCTCTCCAGGGCTATCTTGGTGCGCTCGCCCGGCGCGCGAGCGATGTGCTTTATCACCACCACCTCGTCGTCCACCTCTGGCACCTCTAGCTGGAAGAGCCCCTTGATCAGGCTGGGATGACTGCGGGAGACGACTATCTTCGGCCCCCGCGTGGTCCGCTTCACGTCGAGGATGTAGACCTTGAGCCTGTCGCCCGAGATGTAGCTCTCGCTGCGCATCTGCTCCTCATAGGGCAGCACCGCCTCCGCGCCCTCGAGGCTCATGATCACCTGGCGGTGCTCGTTGCGGAAGACAGTGCCTGAGACCACCTGCCCCTTCTTGTCCTGAAAGGCCTTGTAGGTCGACTCGCGTTCCTCGCCCCGCAGTCTCTGCACTATCACCTGCTTCGCCGTCTGCGTGGCGATACGCCCCAACGAAGTCGCCGGCACTTCCACTTCTATCTCGTCTCCGACCTTTGCCCGCTTCTTATGCCGCCGCGCCTCCTTCAACAACACCTCGCAGTTCTTGTCCGTTACCTCCGCCACCACGCGGCGGGGACAAAAGACCTGGAAATCGCCTGTCTCCTCCACATATTCCACGCGCGCCGCTCCTCCCTCCTCGCCGAACTTCTTCTTGGCGGCGGTCATTATCGCTTTCTTCAAGATATCGAGGAGGAGCTCGCGGCTGATGTTCTTGCTGTACTCAAACTGCGTCAGAAGCTGTTTTATCTCGCCGTTCATCTTTCTCGTAGCTCGGACCTTGGAACTCGGACCTCGCCCCATCCGAACCCCGATCTCCCAGTTCCGAACTCCTTGTTAACCCTCGGGCACTAAATTAGCCCTCTTGATGTCCTCCAGTCTCAGTTCCGTCTTTTTTCCATCCAGCGCGAGCGTGAGCACAGCATTCTCACAGGATTCTATGCTGCCCCTGTACTTCTTCCCCCCCGCTCCCCGCAGCTTCAGCTTTACTTCCCGGCCGAGATACTGCCGAAAATCCGCCTCGAAACGCAGGGGACGAGCCAGCCCGGGCGACGACACCTCGAAACGGTAGTCACCCCGCAGGTTATCGTCCATCTCCAAGACGAAACCGGCCCGTTCGCTGGCACGACGGCAATCCTCCACGCTCACGCCCTCCTCCCTATCGATATAGAGGGTGAGATTGCTCCCGTCCAGCCTTAGTTCCACCAGCCGACAATCAATGTGTTCCAATGCCGGTCGGAGCGCCTGGCGCATTGCCTCCTCCCGGCGGTCTATTTCGTCCATGAGCGTAGTCTCTCATCCGCCTTCGCCCCGAGCGAAAACGCACACTAGAGGGCTACGGCGTGATTATTCTTGGGAAGGACAACTTGCCTTAACACCTTCCAAGAATAAAAAGAGTGGGGAATCCCCACTCTTGGCAGAGCAACCAAATCTACCACATATAATATTACATAGCAACGATTTTATTCATTTTTTCCTTAACGCGGAAGCCGCAGAAACATCGCGGAGCGCGCGGAAACCATCAAACAAGCTTCCGCGTCTTCCGCGAAACTTCCGCGTTCTCCGCGGGAAATATCTTCAAACTATATACCTGAACCAGATGCCGGCGATGTACCAGCCGCGCGACCCATGACCCAAGAGGGCGTTATATCCCTCGCCGCGGCAGGAGAAATTAAGGTAAGCCCTGTCGCCGGCGTGGTTGAAGACCACGGGCGAGAAATTCAGGCCGGGACCGAAAAAACGTTGCACGGTTTGCTTCACCTCCCGTTTTCGCGACGCTACCTCAGATCCCGTCTCGGCACGGTAGTATTTCCCCTCCATCCAGCTAAGCGAACGCTCCGCTGTTTCGGAGAGCAGGCGCAGGCTGTAATCAGCGGCGATGCGCTCAAGCTGGGGACGCGCCTCCTCTTCGCCGTGCAGGCCGAGCACGATCAACGCGTTAACCTCGGCGTTAAAAGTGTCCTTGCGCCGCCCCGCTTTCTCCACCAGCTTGACCAGCAGGCCCTTGTAACGCTCCTCGTAGACCCCGGCCATTGCCCCGCTCAGGTACTCCAGCACCTCCCTGTCGCCGCTATCATCGTACTCGTCCCACAGGACTTCAACCGATTCCGCCGTCCCCCAAAACATCAGCAGTTGCCTGGCTTGGTCGCGCGCCTGCTTGTCCTTTACCAGGCGGCGCAGGTCCCAGGCGTCCACCTCTCCCTTCTTGAACATATCCAGGACGCCGTGCATGAGGAAGGCCTCCGCACTGATGCCCGTTCTTGCGGGGGAAATAGATACAGAAGCCAACAATAAGAGGGTAAGAAAACCGGCTGCGATTGGGACGGGTATTCCCCGTATTGAGTATTGAGTACTGCTTATCGAGCCGCCACGAAGCGCACCCAATACTTTCAACGCAGAACAGGCAAGGCGCGTGTCGCTCCGCGATACTTGCAACGCAAGACAGGATGGGCTCGTGTCGCTTCGCGATACTTGCAACGCAAGACAGGATGGGCTCGTGTCGCTCCGCGATACTTGCAACGCAGAACAGGCAAGGCGCGTGTCGCTCCGC
>CBDVCL010000171.1:0-5536 GCA_965372475.1 uncultured bacterium
GTGGGGCGGCGGGGCGGTGGGAACCGTGGTGTGGGGGGCGGCGGGCCCGGGCGTGGCGCGGGGCGCCACGGGGGGGGTAGGCGCGGCTGTGGCGGTGGGGGCGGGTGTGGCGGTGGGCTCAGGCAAGCCCGATACCTCGAAGTAATCGCGGACGATGTGCACTTCATATTTCTCTATAGCGCCGTAACGGTCCTTCGCCACCCAGGGGACTTTTTTGCCAGCCTTGTTAAGCACATTACCCCAGGGGGTATCCGCGCCCTTCTTTTTCCTGATCATGGCCGGCTTCCACTTGCTGTCGTCATAGATATGGTTTTTCCAGCCCTCGCCGGGCAGGTTAAGGTTCTCGGGGCGGTGAAAACCGGCCGGCCAGCAGGTCGTATTCGAAGCGTCACTGACTATCTCCAGCATCGTGCCGTCGTCAAAATGCACGGCGAGCACGTAACTCACCGCAAGCCAGCCGGACTCGGTATCATAGACCCAGAGCGCCAGCACGTTCTTGCCGTTATGAAAAAGGCCGAGGGGCATCTCGTAGTGATAGGCCCGCTCCAGGCAGGGGGCGCATTTCATTTTCGTTACCAGCGTACCGTTGATGTAGATGTGGGCCGAATCATCCGCGAGGATATCCAGGGTGCAAAGGGTGACGGTCTTGGCCTGGACGGCATACGGCGCCAGGGCCAGGACGAGCAGGGCGAAGAGCGTCACAGTGACTCTATGGGCGGTTTTGTTCCTCATGGCCGTTCTCCTCTTCTTTCATCTATTCCATTATATTATAGCACTTGGTCTGCTATACTGCGCACTGTGTGTCATTCTAGAGGTCGTGCCACTGTATGAACGAACGGTATCACAGGTTGTTCCTGGCTCTCCTGTTGTGCTTCCTTGCGAGCGTTGCCAGCCCCCTTAACGGAGAAGCGATGAATAGAGAACTGCCCGCAGCCAGCCACGCGAAACTGCCCAAGTGGAGCGGCTTCAACTTGCTGGAGAAGTTCATGGTACATAGGAACAGGCCCTTCGTGGAGAGCGATTTCCAGTGGATATCCGAGATGGGCTTCAATTTCGTGCGCCTGCCCATGGACTACCGTTGCTGGATCGTGGACGGCGACTGGCGTAAGTTCAACGAGGACGTGCTCAAGGAGATAGACGAGGCGGTGGCGTGGGGCAAGCAGTACGGTATACATGTGAATATCAACTTCCACCGCGCCCCCGGTTACACTGTTGCCCGTCCCCGGGAGGAGAAGGACCTCTGGACGAACAAGGAGGCGCAGGAGGTGTGCGCCTTGCACTGGGCGACGTTCGCGAGGCGTTACAAGGGGATAGCGAACGCGAACCTGAGCTTCAATCTCTTCAACGAGCCGCAGGGCGTTGACGGCGAGACGCACGCGCGCGTGGTGAAGAAGATAGTCGAGGCGATACGCGCTGAGGATCCTGCGCGATTGATCATCTGTGACGGCCTGCAGTGGGGCAGCCGACCCGCGCCGGGTTTGGCAGCGTTGAAGGTGGCGCAGGCGACACGCGGCTACTCGCCACACCAGATAAGCCACTACCGCGCCTCCTGGACGGGGCAGGGCGGCGAGCGCATGCCTCCCGGTTGGCCGCTCTACACCACGCTCAGCGCCAACCTTTACGGTGAGTGGAAGAAGGATATCAACTATCCCCTGGCAGTTAAGGGCCCGTTCCCGTCGGGCGCGGAGCTGAAGATAAGGGTAAATACCGTTTCGAGCCGCGCCCTGCTCGTGGTGAGCGGCGACGGCAAGGAGCTCTGGCGGCGCGATTTCGTCCCCACGGCGGGAGAAGGCGAGTGGAGCAAGGTCGTCTACAACGAGGAATGGAAGGTCTACCAGAACGTCTACGACCGTGACTACAGCGTGGAGATCCCCGCGGGGACGAAGCGGTTGGTTCTGCGCGTGGCCGAGGGCGATTGGCTTAGCTTCAAGGACCTGCGTATCGGGCCCTGGCCCGGCGCGGTGGGGGGCGAGGCGGTGATCAAGCCCGATACGGGCGAGTGGGGGTTCAAGGCGGACACGGTGGTGCTGGACGGCAAGGGGGATATGGTACGGGCGGGAGAGCCCGATTACGATAAGCACAAGCTCTGGCGTGAAATGATCGTTCCCTTCCAAGAGGTGGAGGCGAAGGGAGTCGGCGTGATGGTTGGCGAGTGGGGAGCATATAAGCACACACCGCATCACGTGGTGCTCGCCTGGATGCGCGATTGCCTCGCCAACTGGAAGCAGGCGGGATGGGGCTGGGCGCTCTGGAACTTTCGGGGGTCATTTGGCATTCTCGACAGCGGGCGAGAGGATGTCAAGTACGAGGATTGGCGGGGACATCGTCTTGATAGACAGATGTTGGAGTTGTTGAGGGAATACCAGTAGAAGTATTGAGTATCGCGTAAGCGACACGGGCCGCTCCTGTAATGCGTTGCAAGTATTGAGTATTGGGTATTGGGTGGGCGTCTCAAAGACTGACTCAATACTCACTACTCAATACCCATCACCACAAGGGAGGACGAAAAATGGCAAGAATGAAAATAGGCATAATGATCGACTCCCTAAAACTTCCCGTCAACGAAGGCCTGAAGAAGGCAAAGGAGCTCGGCGCCAAAGGCATCCAGGTCTATGCCGTGGCAGGCGAGATGGCACCCGAGAACATGAGCGCGGCGGCGCGCAAGGAGTTCAAGACCGCGGTGAGGGAGCTGGACCTGGAGATAGCGGCGCTCTGCGGTGATTTGGGCGGACATGGCTTCGAGAAGACGGACGAGAACGCGGCGAAAATAGAGCGTTCCAAGAGGATAGTGAACCTGGCGGTGGAGCTGGGCACGGGCGTCGTTACCACTCACATCGGCGTAGTCCCCGAGGAGAAATCTTCCCTTATCTATGAGGCGATGCACAAGGCCTGCCGCGAGCTGGGCAACTACGCCGCCGAAAAAGGGGTCAGTTTCGCCATCGAGACGGGGCCGGAACCGGCGGCGCGGCTGAAGTCCTTCCTGGACGACGTGGGTTCAAAGGGCATGGGCGTGAACATGGATCCGGCCAACTTGATAATGGTCCTCAACGAGGATCCCGTGGGGGCGGTGAAGACGCTTGGGGAATATATCGTCCACACCCACGCCAAGGACGGCGTGCAGTTGCAGCCATGTGACCCGGTCCAGGTTTACGAGGCCTTCGCCGTGGGCGGCGTGGAGGGACTGGACTTCGGCAAGCTCTTCAATGAACTGCCCCTGGGCGAGGGGATGGTGCCCTGGGACGGCTACCTCAAGGCCCTGAAAGATATCGGCTTCTCGGGCTACCTCACCATAGAGCGCGAGGTAGGCGACGACCCCATCGCTGATATTCAGAAAGCGGTCGATTTCCTGCGTTCGAAGATCTATTCAATGTGAGGAGTTCGGGAGCGGCTTTCTCACCACCAAGGCACCAAGACACCAAGATGACCGGGGGTCTGTTCTCTTTGCATAACGGCGTGTAGCGTTCTTCGGTGTGGGGAGAGCATTCTTGGTCTTGATGGGAGTTCTTGAAGGCGGGGAGTTCGGCACAAAGGCATTAGAGACACCAAGGGATGGGTCATGACTTGGTGCCTCAAAGACGAGAGCTTTCTTGGTGCCGCACGTTGGCGTAGGACACAACTGGTAAGACCAATGAGTGCTCGACTGTGAGCGAAGAGATGCGGTAGCCTTTGTCCAAGAGAACGTGCGTCTTCCTTCTTGGTGCCTTGGTGTCTTGGTGGTTAATGGTGTTGACAGGCGAAGGTGGGTTAGGCATAATTTACGCGGCAGTATAAACGTGTGATGGGAGCAATGATGGGTCAGGGAGAATACGTGGCGGGGGTGGACTACGGCACGGATTCCGTGCGCGTGGTCATCGTTGACGCGGCGAACGGTGAGGAAGTGTGCTCTGCCGTCACCAACTACGAGCGATGGGGCGAGAGCAAGTACTGCGACGCTGCCGCCAATCGGTTTCGCCAGCACCCGCTGGACTATATTGAAGGGCTGGAGCGGTCAATGACGAACGCCCTCGCCACCGCGCCGGCAGGCACGGCGGAGAAGGTGAAGGGGATAGCTTTTGACACCACGGGGTCCACTCCGGGGGCGGTGGACAAGGATGGTATCGCCCTGGCGATGCTTGATGAATTCGCCGAAAACCCCAATGCGATGTTCGTGCTCTGGAAGGACCACACGGGGGTCAAGGAGGCGGCGGAGATAAACGATGCGGCGAGGGGTTGGGGCGGCGAGGATTATACCAGGTACGAGGGGGGCATATACTCATCTGAGTGGTTCTGGGCGAAAATACTGCATGTTCTGCGCGAGGACAAGAAGGTTCGCGCCGCGGCTTACTCCTGGGTGGAGCATTGTGACTGGATATCTGCCCTGCTCACCGGCGAGACCAACCCTTTGAAGATAAAGCGCAGCCGCTGTGCCTCCGGGCACAAGGCGATGTGGCACGCCTCCTGGCAGGGCCTTCCCGCGGAGAAATTCCTCGTCAAGCTGGATCCCCTGCTCAAGGGCCTGCATGCCCGGCTATACAAGGACACCTATACATCGGATATCAAGATGGGCGAGCTTTGTCCCGAGTGGGCGGAGCGGCTGGGATTAGCCGCGGGTATCGCCGTGGGCGTAGGCGCTTTTGACGCGCACATGGGGGCGGTAGGGGGAGGTATAGAACCGTACGCCCTGACCAAGATCGTAGGCACCTCTACCTGTGACATGGTCATCGCGCCCATAGAGGAATACAAGGACAAGCTTATCCGCGGCATCTGCGGCCAGGTGGACGGTTCGATCATGCCGGGCATGCTGGGGATGGAGGCGGGGCAGTCGGCTTTCGGCGACGTCTATGCCTGGTTCAAGGACCTGGTCGCCTGGCCCCTGGGGAGTGTCCTGGGGATGGAAGGCGCCGACCTCGCCGCGGCGGAGGAGGAGATAGTACCTGCCCTGGCGCGGCAAGCGGCAGAAGTACCCGTTGATGAATCAGGAATTGTCGCCATCGACTGGTTCAACGGGCGCCGCACCCCCGACGCCAACCAGCTGCTCAAGGGAGCGATAACGGGGATGAACTTGGGCAGCGACGCGCCGCGCCTCTTCCGCGCCCTGGTGGAGGCGACCGCCTTCGGCGCCCGCAAGGTGGCGGACAGGTTCGAAGAGGAGGGCGTGCCGATCAAGAAGGTCATCGCCCTGGGCGGCATTCCCAAGAAATCGCCCTTTATCATGCAGGTGCTGGCGGACGTTATGAACAGGAACATCCTCATCACGCGCTGCGAGCAGGCCTGCGCGCTGGGCGCGGCTATGTTCGCCGCCACCGCCGCGGGTATCTACGAGGACGTCGCGGCGGCGCAGAAGAAGATGAACAGTGGCTTCGAGGGGGAGTATAAGCCGAATGGGAAGAATGTGAAGAAGTATGGCGTTCTTTATGAGAGATATGGGAAGTTGGGGAGCTTCGTGGAGAGCGAAACATCAGGATAGTATTGAGTAGTGGGTATCGCGAAGCGACAAGCTCTGCTTACCGCGAAGCGACACGAGCCGCTCCTGTAATGCGTCGCAAGTATTGAGTAG